>WJJU01000562.1 GCA_014729595.1 Chitinivibrionales bacterium | reverse complement strand
GTCATATCTCGGGGGTAGTGTGATAAAGAAGCTGTGGCGAAAAAGGGGGGAAGGCAAATCCCGGATTAACGAAGAGCATAAGGAATCCAAGGCGGATGAAGTCGAGGAGTTATATTGGCGGGCTCTTCGCGGGCTTATGCAACAGATACACAGAAGAACGCAATTCGAGGGGGCTCGTGTGTTTGCATTCATGGGCCTTTTGCCCGCCCAGGGGACGACCTCTGTACTCGATGACCTGGTCACGTTGCTGCGATTAGCTTCTGGGCGGCAAAGAGTCTTATTGGTCGACGCGAATTCGGCCAACCCTACACTTGATGCAAAATTTGGCGTGCAGGCCGGTCCAGGTCTTTACCAAGTTGTTCGTAGCACATGTCCTCTCAAGGAGGCTGTTTACCGGGTAAACAATGCCAATAATTTATGGATATTACCGAATCGATGGCCAAATGAGGAGAACAACGCTTTTCTTTCGCATGATGAGGTGGAGGCGCTGCTTTCCGCTTGCCGGGAGGCTTTTGATACTGTTCTCATTGATGCACCTCCCTTGAGTGTCATCGGTGATTCCCCGCCTCTTCAGCGTTTGGTAGATGTAAACTACATTGTCGTATCTTCCGGGAGTGTACACGCGAAGGTTGCGGAGAAGATGCTTCGATCCATTCGCAATGACGGCGGCCGAATTGGCGGCATAATTCTTAATCGTTTCGCACAGGTAATTCCGCGGTGGCTTTACTAAATAATCTTGGTGTTCTTATGCACCGGCGTAGAGACTAACAAAGCACTATGGGCAGCCGGGCGCGAAGCAAGGTGACATTGGTTGCAGCCGGACTCATCGGATTGATTTTTTCGTCTGTTACGGTTATGACCGGCTCATCACTCAAGTGGACGATTGCGCTGGTAGCGGCGGGAATGTCGCTTATGGTATCGCTGCCATTGCCCAAAAAAAACACCATTGCCCTCATCTTATTTTTACTCGCGGTTTCTATTCCACTCGATTATTACCCCTGGCGTCAGAGTCCTGGTTACATGCGTCCCGTTACTGGTATCGGCATTTCTTTTTCGGATCTTATGCTTGCCTATTTGGTAATTACGTGGATTCTTGGAGTCTTCCGTGGTGAGGAACGGATTCATCTTCCACTGTATGCGATAATTCCTTTTGCGGCGATTATTCCTTTGACATTTATCGGCCTTGCCGCAAGTGGCGCACCAAGAATCTATCTAATTGGTACGTTATGGTATCAGTGCAAAAATTTGCTCGTTGTTGCATTTGTAGTGAGCTATGCCAAAAATCCCAAAAGGATGTGGATAATGGTGGGGGCTTTCCTTGCCGGCCTTATTCCTCAAGCCTTGGTAGGTTTCGCTCAATATGCGACCGGCAGCAGTATTGGCCTTGATTTATTGGGCGAGGGGGGCGGGCCCAGGGAATATACCGGCCTCGAGACCGGCGCCATAAGTAGAGTCGGCGGTCTTATAGGACCGGCAAATAAACTTGCTCTCTACCTGGGAACGCTTTTGCCGTTGTTGGTTGCACTGCTTTTTTCGCGAGTATCGGTCGCCCGAAAGAGCTTGATTATTCTACCGCTACTAATGGCCGGCTTATTATTGGATGGACTTACTTTTTCGCGAGGTGGGTGGTACTCTTTGGCGGTGGGTGCCGGTATAACGACCTATCTCTGCGTGGTAAGAAAATCAAAAAGGTGGCTTTCGGGGATGGCATTGACCTTTGGCGCGGTGATAGTGATAGGTATATCTTTGTACGTGGGGGTTGAACCAATACGAACTCGCATCACCAGATCAAAATCAAGCACTGTCCAATCAAGGGTCGGCTTAGCGCATATAGCATGGGGGATGGTGCGCCGCAATCCGGTATTTGGTATAGGCTTGGGCAATTTTCTCGCAGTATCACATCATTTCGATAAAACTTTTTCCGCGGTGAGCTATGCTTTCCCGAGGCCTGTCCATAATGAATTTTTGCTCGTGGCGTCGGAAATCGGATTGCCGGGATTTTTCGTACTTCTTTATTTGATGGGGTCGGTCACCATTCTTCTACTAAAAGGTGCCTTTACTTCGCGAAACGCTAACACCTCATACCTAGCTATTGGATTTGTGGGTGGTCTTATTACTTTAGCATTCCACATGATGGTTGAAGCCGCCTATGTTTTTGTTATGCCTCATTTTGCCGTATATGTTGGCATAGCATCGGCAGTTTATCATAACCTTGATTGCCCTCAAAACGGTGAGCGCGAGGAGCATCTATGAGTTCAATGGGAAAAAGGATCGCCGGCAACGCGAGCTTGTTGGCAACCACTGAGGCTTTTTCTCGGACAATGCCGATATTGCTTATGATTGCGGTTGCCAGAGTATTGGGACCCGAGCAAATGGGCGTTTATGCATTCGGGATGGCCGTAAACAGGATCTTTCGAATGACACTTGATTTTGGGGGCAGTCGATTCATTCAGCGTGAGATTGGTAAGAAGCCGGAGCTGTCGGGCTCCTTAATGGCCCAATTACTATATCTCAAAATATTGATCTTCGGCTTTGTAATTATGGCGGCTTGGATAATGACCAGTTTCATGAGCGAGTCGCCACAAAAAAGGACTGTTATTTGGCTACTCACTCTGGCGGCGTTTTTCCAGGCTAACGCAGGTTCCGCGTATGGCTTTTTTCGCGCTCATCTTGAAGCAAAATTTGAAGCACTGTCTCGGGGGCTTTACCGTTTACTTTATTTGTTCGGCGGCTTGGCGGTCGTTGGTGCGGGATATAATGTTGCGGTGCTTGTATTTGTCGGGTTAGTAGCTCAAGTGCTTGGCTGCCTTATGGCATGGTATTGGTTCATCCGTCGATATGCTAATCCTTTTAGGCGTGTGGCTTTAGCTGATCTTGTTTTTCTGGTGCGCAAGGCTTGGCCTTTCGTTCTGACTCAGTGGTTAGTGGAATTTTCGCGGTCAGTTGATATGCTTATCCTCTCTATGCTGGCGACTGATTCCGTAGTGGGCTATTATGGAGTAGCCAAGCGTCTTCCTGCGGCTTTTAGCTTTATTCCCAACGCCATTTCGAGCGCGATGCTACCGACATTGTCGCGCTTATGGAACAAAGACAAGAAAGCTTTCGGAGAAGTGTTCAGTCAATATGTGAAATATCATGCGGTCTTGGGCACGGTATTCGCCGCCGGCCTCGGAGCATTTGCTGAGGATATTATCAGGTTGTTATTCGGAAACGAATTCCTACAGGCCGCCGTCGCGCTTAGGATTCTTGGTTTCGTTTCCTTTGTTAGATTCGTTAACATCCCATGTGGTATGTCGCTTCTCTCACGCGACCGAGAAAAGTGGAATCTTTGGGTCCAAGCAATAGTGGTTGCGGCAATTGCACTATTGAACTTGGCACTTATCCCATTTTATCAGGAGAATGGTTCGGCAATGGCTCTGCTGATTGCCGAACCGCTGCGTCTTGGGCTCTTCTTGGTAGCGATGGGACATGAAGGTCGTGGGTTTGCGCGACTTGAACGTACCGCCGTTTATCCTGCTTTGGTGATACTCTTCACCGTAGGTATCGGCCTAATAGGGATATGGGCTAACTGGAGTCTGCCGCTTAGACTAGCCGCCGCAACAGGGGTTTTTGCGGCTTCGATTGTAGTAACGGGGGCGATGAATCCTTCTGATTGGCAAATGTTGCAACGATTGGTTCTTCCACGGCGCAGCTAATTCGTAACAAATTTGTGTGAGATTTACTAATGTGACTTATTCATCAACTATTGGAGTTATTCGTGGCGCTAATGCCTGATAATATTCGCGAGCCCAATGTTGCATCGATCTCGCTGAGAAAATTCCCCTATCCCTATAGGGCGGGATTTGCCCTCTCTTCAGATATTGATCTTTGTGATCGTAAGCGATTCGTTGAGCTTCATCGCTTCCTCAACTCCGAAGCTGACGGACTTGGGTTGCCGGTAGCGGATTCCTTTTTTGGCTGCGCTATGGGTCTTCCTCAGTTGGGCTACTTGATGCCTGATGGAGAGACCGAATCTCCTGATGCGCCTTTTATTAGAGAGGCTATACGGTCGGGATTAATCGATACTCTCCATACATGGGGAGACTTTAATGATACTCCCGTGACGGTAGACAGGCTCAAACGAATTGCGACAGGATTGGTGGCTCGTTTTGAGTGTGAGGGCTTGAAGGTACCGCTATGGGTTAACCACGGGTCTCCCGAAAATGTCCAAAACCTTGCACCACGCCAACATCCATCGTATCAGGGTGATGATCCGCGAAGTCCGTTTAGGATGACTAACCTTATGCGCCAAATGGGCATTTCGTATTTCTGTCCTACGGAGGTAGTATCATGGCCGTTGTCGGTTGGGACTTACCAAAACCCCTTTCAAGCCCCTGCCAGATATGGTTTTAACGTGCTTAAAAATGTGGCCAAAGTCGCGTTAGGTCGAGCGAAGCTGGTCCTTCCTTCCAATAACTTATTCTCAATCTGTTTGCCCGATTCCCTTCAAGATGGAACAAGGCTATGGCGCGTTACCAGGTATCGTCCTCCGGCGAAAGTGGTTCTTCGCCCCAGTCGCCACTCATTTCGGTTCTCATTGTCTGAAGAATTCATTCAAGAACATGTTCGGTCAGAGGGCTATGTTGTCTTATATACACATCTGGGTCTTCCTCTGGTTCAAGATTCCGAGGGACTATTTCCTACTCCTGACCGCAAAGCATTAGAGTCGCTGGCGGAAAAGTTTTATGAAGGGTTGATTTGGGTTGCTCCTGTAGCGCAGCTCGTGAAATACTTTACCACACACAAGTACTTAGTTTGGGAACCGAAGCGAGTGGGGGAGAAAACAGTAGTTCACATTCAGGGTGTTGATGATCCGATTGCCGGTATGCGTGATGCAGATCAAGCGAGTTGCTGTGGAATAACTTTTTATGTCGATCACCCCGAAAATGTATCTATAGTTGTTGCGGGGAGACCTCTGAAAACAAAGCTATATCCACCGGATCATACCGGGCGTCCATCAGTCGGCGTTCCAATACCCCCTCCCCCGTCTTTGGATATCCTTAAGGATTGAGGTAATATCATGGGCTTTAGACTATGGGGGGCGATGAATAAGTTCGTCACGTATCAGAGGGAGAGGAATTGCATGTGGACCGCTGAATTGCTAACGTTAACCTAACGATTGCTAAGTATTTTAGTACTCCGGTCACAGCATAACTGAAAATTCGGTCATGAAACATCGATTTTTAAGGTTCGATGTGAGCTAACCCATTTAGTCGAGTATACCGATGATCCGCCTTAAAAAAATCACTCAGTCGCCGTACATTACGCTTGTCCACAGCATGGATTTCGTAGGCTTTGCGCTAAGGATGCGGCGCAACGGTTTAACGACGCGGCTTAATAGGAAGCGAATTCATTATCTGCCAATTACCGCATGGAGCCTGGAGAAAGCTTCCAACCTGATCAAAACAGTCACTCAATGCCATTTATTCCGTCTCATCTTGCCCAACCATCGAATTATTCGGCTGTGCAATACGCCGCGCGAACGTACACTTCTGCGGCTATTCGGTGCGCCGGCGGCTTTCATCAATCACAACATTTTTGCCAATGAGCACGTTTTTGTACCCGGAAATGGGAAGCAGGAGCATGATGCAATATATAATGCCAAGTTTCAGCCGTTCAAGCGTCATTGGTTGGCTAAAGAAATTAATTCTCTTGCGCTTCTTTCTTATTGTGTGGGACGCTCATATAATTTCAACAAACAATACTTTGACCAAATGGCGTCAGTACTAAAACATGCAGCTACACTCAATTTTGATTGGGCCTCTAATTACACTTTTTGGGGCCGAAAAAAGGTGTGCGCCGGCTTGGCTTCCGCAAAGGTAGGCCTTTGTCTTTCGGCTATTGAAGGCGCGATGGTATCTTCAATTGAATACCTGCTTTGTGGAATGCCCGTGGTATCGACGGAAAGTCGTGGAGGTCGGGACATCTATTTTGACGAGCGATACACGGTTATTACTCGGGATACACCCGAATCTGTTCGAGACGGGGTGGCGGAGGTCATTGCCAGGAACATCTCGCCGGATACTATTCGGGCTTCAACACTTACGCGCTTGTCGGAGCACCGAAATAGCTTTGTAAATCTCATCGCGGGAATTCATAAAGATGAAGGGGCCACGGATATTCCCTCCAGTTGGGAGGAAGTATTCCATGATGATCCTGATGAGCGTTTGGCGGTTGAGGAATTGGAGGAATCCGCTTTTGTTCGGGAACTCATTTCATGAGTAAGCCGAGGTAGTACGTATCAAATGAGTACCTTAACGCCGATAACACATGAAGAGATACGCTAAAGTTATAGCGCGACAAATGCCGTCTACGTTACTGAGGGTAATGCTGATATGTAGCCGAAACAGCACATATCGGCATATTCGTTCTCGCCTTCGTGTCGATGCCGGACCAAGCACAATAGGCTGCTACAGGGATCTCAAGTGTATATTCGTTCATATACCAAAGACTGGGGGAATATCAATAAAAAAAGCCCTTTTAGGTGATACGGGCGGGACACATCTGCCCATATCGATGTACAAGGCGGCCCTCGATCCTTCACTATTCAATGAATGCTTCAAGTTTACTTTTGTGAGAAATCCATGGTCCAGAATCTACTCCGCTTTCCGCTATCTCAGAAAAGGTGGGCTAAATGAATATGATAAAACCGTCGCGAAGAAATTTCTCGGTCAATATGATGATTTCGCACATTTTATCAAGGGGTGGCTTACTAAAAGAAATAGCTATCGGATAGTCCATTTTTTACCCCAAAGCGAATTCGTTTTATTGCGTAGAGACATGCTTGCGGTGGATTTCGTCGGGAAATTCGAAAATATCGAAAAGGATTTCAGCCTGGTTTCCGCTCGTCTCGGCATTGAAGCTTCGCTCGAACGTCTTAACAAGACCCTGTCATCCTCTAAAGAATATATTGGGCAATACGACAACGAGTCCAAGAGGATTGTCGCGGAGGTATATGAACAAGATATTCGGCTTTTCGGCTATAAATTTGATAGCTGAGACGTACGTATGAACATAAAACTAGCCCCAAATTTGGTGAAACAGATTTTCAGTTTGGTAACCGGCCCAAAGGTCAAGGAAAACCGACATCAAAGCCGCCGTAGAACCGGTACTACTTGGCCGTCGATAGCTAACGACTCCCTGATTTTCTCGGTTACCTTCCTTATGTTTACCGGTGCACAAACAACCGGATACGGGGATGTTGTATCGGACTACGTGCCCGACAGCTCGTACACATTGGTGGGAGTAATAAGCCTATTCGAACCGGCTCTGCCGCATTTGTGGGGTTTGCCCTCTCAACGTATGATTTCGTATGAGAAAAAAGGCCAATTCATTGCCCCCTGTGTTCGGCCCGCACATGACAAATCCAGGGGTGAGGTTGCGGAAGTCTGTTTTCCGATCGACAGCAGCGAGGGCTCGCTGACACTTAACACTTTTTGTGGTCATGATCCCCGCATGCGAGGCTTCTGTTTTTGGGCCCGGCATATCGCCGGTGATAAAAATGTTAAGCTCTCAGTCTATTCGCGTTCACGTAAAATGCACTATTTCAAGACAATAAAACTGTCAAAAAAATGGCAACGGTATCGGATCGCCCTCAAAGATTTTCGCTCCGGGCGGCATTCCGGCAGTGTTGCGCAAGCGGAAAATATAAACCTTCTTAAGCTTCATGGCGGGGAAGGAGAATGTCGCTTTTTGCTCGATGATCTCGTGATCGAGGGTAACCATAACCTTGTCGGCGAACCCTTTTTCGTGATTCGCCCACACGATCGGCAATGGTGTTTTTGGACCAATGAGAAACCTCGCTTGTCATACCTCTTGTCGTCTGTCGGAGGGCGAAAGGCTGAATTGCGAGTCTCCGGGCAAGTGCATACCGGTCATCGTTTCGAAGTGAAAAAAAATCTCCATGTTTCAGCCGGGGTGTCACGGGGTCTTGTGACGCTTGATACGTTGCCGCCGGGGTACTATGATGTATCGGTGAATCTCTTTGTCCGCGATTCATCGGACACCTCGGTGGGTCATAGGCATGACGGGATCGAGGACCATTTCATCGTATGTCCGCCCACCGGTTATTCTACGACCCCAATCGGCATCAATGCTTTGGCTACCGCTTTTGGCCCGGGCCAATTCAAAAGCCTGGGAAAAGCGGGAATCAAGACGGTGAGGATATGGGGTATTGACTGGCGCCATCTGGAACTCCTCCCGGACCAAATAGATTGGACCGCCACCGACGCCATTGTATCGTGGGCAAATGCGGCGGGGCTTAAGTTACTCGCCATCACAGGTTATGCGCCATCATGGAAGATTGCACCGCCGCGAAAAAAACAGCCTCCCTGGTCACCCATAAACCTTTTGTGCAGCCCATATAGTGATCTCGAGCAAGGAGCCGAAATTGCGCAAAAACTGGCGTCTCGTTACAAAGATGATATTGCTGCATGGGAGGTATGGAACGAACCCGACTACAATCGAGCAGATGGGAAAAACTACTTTTTTGGAGAGTCCGCTGAGTTCTTCCCGATATTGAAAAACACTTATAAAGGTATAAAAAAAGGGAACGCTTCCGCCCCAGTAGTGTTGGGTGGGCTCTCTATGGGGCCTGAGTCCGATTTGGCATTTACGGGCAAATTACTAAAAGCCGGTTATCATACCTATTTCGACATATTCGGCGTCCACGCTTACCGAAATTGGAAACAAACCGCCAAGCATGTTGAATCGATAAGGAAGGTTCGGTCGGAAATTCCGGTATGGATGACCGAGGTGCAGGCCCGATTTCCGGGCGGCGATACGGATGCGGCATTAAGCAAATTCTTGCAACGGTTACCGCGTCGCATCACCACGTACCTTGCGGGTGGAGTGGAGCATTTTTCAATCATGCAAATGTCGAGATATTTAATTGAACCATTCGCCAGTGGGTCACTTCTCAATGCCAACGGTTCTCCAATGCGGCGCTTGGCCGCCGTCTGTACTATCGCACGTGTGTTGGGAGATTGCGATAAAGGTGAACTGGTGAAGCTCAAAGGTAGAAAAGTCGGCGTTTATCGCTTCAGCACAAGTGACAACCATGGCGTTATTCTTTTCGGCTCCGGTTCAGTGCTGATTACTTCGGAGGCACATAAACTAAAGAAAGTGGATGCGCTTGGTGGTGAAAGCTCGATCGATGTCGGTAAAAAGGGAATACGGGTTACGGCTAAGAATGGCGAGATAACCTATTTGCATTCACCGTCACCCATAGAAATTAATTGAGAATATTTTACTTTGTATAAGATTTGGACATGCGGAAATCGACTGGCAAAACATACAAATCACGTCAGTGAAAGGAGTACCAACATGAAAACCAATTTAAGCCAAGAACCGAGGATATGTGTGCTGAGCGGCAAAGCCAATATCTTCTTTTGCATGCCAATTACATTTTTGGTAATGGCATTCGGTGCACATCCCCAAACGAACACCGGCATAGCCGAGAAATACTTGTATCCCGGCGCGGTTAAAGGCCTCTTAAATAGTAAACGTAACGCAAAGGATGTCGATACGAGCGAAGCGGTTTTTGTCGAAAAGATTTCCGGAGTTCGCAGTATCAAATACAGCACAACGGATAGGTATCGAAAGGTAGTCAAATACTACCAAAAAAAAGGTTTGGGACGGCGGATAGAACCTCCTTTGAGCATGGACGGGGAATGGATCGCACGGTTTAAAAAATTTCATGAGACCGCAATTCTTTTAGACAGCGCCGAAAGCCTGCCCGCAAGCCAAAAGTGGGTGCTTGTCGCCAGGCCCTATATCGGCAAGTCAAGTGTCTCGGAAGATGGAAAGGCCGAATACGAAAATATCCGCAATATAACGGTGCTTACGTTCTATGTACGGCCCGCTAAAAATCAGGAAAAGGGAAAGGCTTCGAACATGACTGACACTTCCTCCAAATGAAAGAACCAACGGGGCGGCGCGCACGGCTGCGGCTAGTGTCAAATCTTCTATGAAAAAGCATGCCGCGGCGCTATCTTGACGCCGCGGCGTACACTGCATGCTATACTCGGTACGGTATATAAGGCTGATATACCGGCGCCACCTATGGCTTCTATTCAATTTGGAGCCATGCCGAAAGATCCCGGTTGATCAAATCCGCCAAGCGCTTGACATCATCGCGGTAGTATTCGGTAAGCAAACGGCTGAGCTTCTCATCCAGCGGTGGCCTTGGAGTTGCGGGACGATATAAAACAGACATAATCGTTGTGTTTAGCGGGGGCGGAAGCTTTTGGATTGATCCAAAGCTCAGTCGGGCACGGCGCATTGCGTTGGCAAGTAGTGCGCTTCGAGGGGTGGGGCCGGTATTGTGCTTGGTCGCGGGAACGGCGTGCATCTTCACCCCAAGAAATCCATACAGTTTTGCCAGGGTTTCCCGGTGCCGTTCCTTGAGATCTTCGTTTAATAGAACCAATATTTTATCGTGTGGGAAGAGGTCATAGTAGCGCTTTACCTGGGCATAGTAGCGGCCCATTTCGAAGAAGTTGTGGCTTATGCACCATCCCTTGCGTTTTTTGTGCATGTCGGCCATTATTTCTCTTCGGAATCCACGGGCAAGCAAGCCGGTCTTGGCCTTGGCACGGTAATGAGACCACATTCGTCGGATAGGGTCTCTGAGTATCATCACGATCCGCACGTCGGGTATGGTACGACGTATTTCGGCCGCGGCGATGGGAGAAAAAAGATAGGAATTGCTCACTTCGCCTATCGCCTTTTCATTGCACACATTTTTGAATAGTTTGCGATACTGGTCAAGGGTTTGAATGTCTATGGTGAAAAAAACACGCTCCGAGAGATCGCTGTCCAAATAGTTATCTATTGAACCATATCTTTTTATGCAACCGGGATAATTGGCCGCGCGGCGATAGGTGGCGGAAAATCGATTCGCTCGCAAATCGGCCGCAAAATAGTTCGTCTCTTTAATGGGGGACATATAGACGTCCGGATGAGCATCGAGATAATGGTATAGTGACGTTGATCCGCATTTGGCTGCACCAACTACAAGAAATGTAGGCAGTTTGTTAGTCATTGGTTTCTCCCAAATGGATGCGATTTCGGATAATACTGATACGAACACCTGATGGATGCCGGCTCAGGCCAGCCGGAAGTTACATTTTTGGCACATGCAAATCCGTTATTTTATGATTTTTCCGCATCAAAATACTGTACGTATGTTAGGTTGCGGTTAGCTCTATTCGATTGATCTATGTTTTGCTCGCGGCGATCGGCTTTGCGACTATATATTGCTCCGAGCAGGCTTGCTGTTAATTGATATCGTGTGGTCAGGTTTTTCTTGGTTGGCCCCGCAATAAAAATTGTGCTCGAAGTAATAGTATGTCGCTCATTCGAATATGCAACCGCATAAAACGGCTTCGGGAGAGTTTCTAACTTTTCCTTAACATAAAAGGCTTATATTATCGTTACTGTTTTTTGGCGATGTAATCCAAGAAAATATGAGGATTATGGATAACTTATGTGCTTAAGCAAAAGTAATAAAGTGCAAGGTGGAAAAGGACGTCGCGGTTCAAGGCGATTTACGCCTCGCCGGCCGCAAATAGGTTGGAGCGGTTCATCCGGGTCAACCGTTCTGACGGCGCTTCTTATATATACTCACTGTCTTTTCGCCGATCAAATCTTGAGCAACACCGATTTTTCCAATCAATGTTGTTGGAATACATATAAGCAGCAAGAAGTCATGGAAGCCGATGTTGCTATTGAGGACGGAACACTTCGAGTCTCAGTGAGGCAATCAGGATACCTCGATCATCACCTTTGCATCTATCAAAACGAGTTGACGTTCGTGCGCGACTCCTCTTATGTTGTTCAAATTCGGGCCAAGTCTTCCAAGCCTCAAGAATTGGTCTTTGGATTCTTAAAGTTGACTACTCAACCGTGGAAGGTGCTTGCCACGAGCGCGGTTAGCCTTGACACTGGATGGCGAACCTATGAGTTGGTATGGCCCGCCGAGGGGGCGTGGTTACCGAAAACGACCACATGCGCTTTCGCAATAATGCCGGGAAGGTGTGAAGGTATTGTGGAACTTGCGAACGTATCGATAGACAAGCGAGTACGCCATGCCGAAGATTATGATGGCTTCGCTTGTCCGGAAAATTGTAGGCGACAAGATCCGATTCGAGGGCATCCTGCCGATCTGCCCGCCGGTTTTTTCTTGTTCGCGTATCATCCTGATGCAATCGGCGGTGGCAACGTTTTGGATAGCGGAAAGGGTCTTTTTCACTCTCCTTTACAGGAGTTCGATCCAACCCTTGTTCCGGGAACTGAAGATGATAGACCGTATCGACTTAGTCTGTCGACGGACGGAAGATGGGTCGCGTATATCGACCGCGCTACGATGCGCGGAATCGTGATCAGCAGCAGCGGAAGCTGTAAAGCGGTGATCCCAACCGAAGATTATCCGAGCGAGGTGGGATTCTGGCGCTCAAGCCCTTTGGGTGATTGTGTCATTTACTACTCGCTTCCGCCGGTAGGTAGTCGTGAGTCTATGGAAATTCGAGCGATTGTATTGACCTTGGAAGATGGGCGTCCAACATTTCAACCGAGCCGTTTGGTTGCACGAATGCCGAAGGATACTATGATAGCGCCTTGGAATTTCGCTCTGGCGAAGGACGGCATAATTGGTCGCATAGAGCGCCTCGAAGGGGGGAGAAGAGTCGGAACAACAGGATTCGTTACGATCCCCGACGGCGGTTTAGGGGTTGCCGAATGTGATGATGTTTATTCATGGGATGGTGGTGACGGCGGCGGATTGAGTGGCTGCGCCCATAATGTTTCTCATGACGGGAATTTGTGGGTGGCCAACACCGGCGATCTTGGCTTTGCCGGCGGGTACAACCATTGCGCGCCACGGAATCATAAGGGTTTCTATATAACGCCGTTTCGCGGCCTTTACGATCCGCCGATTGATGTGCATGATCACATGCACAAGGGTGCCCTCAGTGTTAATTGGTGCCCAATCGAATACAGGTTCGGTGGTGCCGACGATATAGATTTTTCCGGTTGGGCATTTGCAGGTAACAGCGATTACATGATCGGTACTCAGGCCGGCCCGCGCAGTCCGTGGCAAGGATTATGGGTAATCGAATGGAAAGAGAACCGGTGGACACCCGTAACACCGGTTTCGGATACTATTTGCGCCCTGAAAGCCGCCCTGTACGTAGGGAACTATATACCGGATTTTTCAACAACCGACACTTGTCCCCCATTATCGCCGCCTGATACTAACGATACACCCGGTCCTCCCCAGCTATTGGTTGTAAAACCTAATGGTGGGGAGCGCTATTCTGTTGGAGCAAAGTGCACGGTTATTGTAACGGCAAATCGACCCGTAGCGGCAACGGCAAGCATACATATCGGCCGTTACAGTATTGGGCTGCCGGGCCTTACGACTTCCTTCGATCCTCTCGTGGATTCCGTGCATACATTTACCATTCCGACGTCATTTGAAGTGCAATCCTATAATTATTCTACAGGCAAGGTCGAGACAAAACACATTTCCACGGTCAGTGATGAATGCATCGTAAGCGCTCGACCTTATCAACCCGGTGCGGCTGTTGAAGATTACTCCGACGGAGCGTTCTCGATATATTCGGACACACTGATGCGGATATTCCACAATCGTTCCGATGAATCGGCAAGTTGTTTGCTGAAACCGCACGCAAAAGCGTGCCGTATCGGCTCATACAACGCTACCCTTCTTGTTCCGCCGGGCGTTTCTCGGGTGGTGAGTACAACCATACGAGGGCGAAAGGTTTACGAATGGACCGGAAGCCCCTCATCGACTATTCGACGAGTTGAAATGAATTTACCGGGAACGAACGCGCAGGGCATATAC
>WJJU01000561.1 GCA_014729595.1 Chitinivibrionales bacterium | reverse complement strand
GTGGGAGAATGAACGAACCAAATGTTATGCGTATCGAACGATCGGCGATATCTACGCGTTTAGGCATATTCCGGGGATGTGGAATACCGAACACGGCTTAAAGGACGCTGGTGACACCAGCCCCGCGGAAACGCGGCCTTATGTTGTAAATATTAACGATCGGTCGGGCGGTTATCTTGACGTTACGTTCCAGGTTGATCTTCCCCTACCATACCGTGGCGTGTATTTGTCTAAACACCAATCGAGTCCTTCCGCGTTTGCGCCAAAGGGTTTGCATTTGTACTCTTCGCCCCTGAGGGGGGTGCCGGGTTGGATGGCGTCGATACGTGGGGAGCTGATGGATGTGAGTACCGGTCGGCCCGCTTCATGGGCGTTGCTGCGTGTTACGGCCGAAGCCGGCGAGACCTATTATGGAATAGCCGATAAAGAAGGACGTTACTGCATCATGTTCGGGTATCCGGTCTTGATCGAAGGCTTTGGCGGATCGCCCTCATCTCTGGGAAACCGGCCGTTGAACCGGCAATCCTGGGAACTGACGATGGAACTGTTCTATTCCCCGGGTACCCGCGTGTCATTACCGGGTGGTAAAGCACCCGATTATCTCAGCATACTTCGGCAGCAGACCGCATTTGTCTGGACACAAAAGCCCGGCTCGGGCGTTTCGCCCGTCGCGGCGCTACCGTTACGTTTGGAGTTTGGTAAGAGAATTATTGTGAGGACGGAAGGCGAATCGAATTTGTTGATCAGCCAAGATTAAATTTCACCCTAATAAAGCAATGGAGGGACGGCCATGCCAGAGTACCTAGCACCAGGCGTCTTTGTCGAAGAAGTAAGTTTTAGGCAAAAGACCATTGAGGGCGTCGGCACGAGTACTACCGGGTTTGTTGGCCCTTGCCGTTTTGGACCGGTCGATGGAGAACCGGAGCTACTAACCAGTTTTGCCGATTTTGAGAGGATTTACGGTGGAATAGATCAGTTGGATCTCAATTTGGGCGGGACTAGTGTTCGTGTACATAATTACCTTGCCCATGCGGTTCGCGCGTATTTCGAGGAAGGTGGAAGAAGGCTTTATGTTTCGCGTGTGTATGATCCTTCCGCCGGCTCGACCGGAATTGCCTCCTGGGAGCCGGACGCATCGCCGGCACTCTATCGATTTCGCGCCCGGTATCCGGGAGCCGCGGGCAATTTCAGAGTGACATTGGTGTTCAGGATAGGCGATAACGCTTTACATGCCGAGCCGCTGGATCCCGCGGAACCGGCCGGCGGGAGCTATGCAACGTTGAAGGGAGTGAGTCGGTTCGATGTTGTCATGGCGGGCAACGCAATAAGCCCACCGACGGCGGGAGAATGGTACTGGGTGGACGAAGTGTTCGATACTACTTTGAACCGCTATACTCACCGCTTGCATCGTTTCGCGGCCGGTGCAAGCCCCGAAGATATTACGGTTGATCTTGACGGAGTGGATGTCGTTCGCCGCCTTACGGTTTCGGTACTGGTCGAGAATACCGGACGTTTCGCTTCCTCGTACAGTTGGGAAGATCTATCGCCGGATCCCCGAAGCCTGAATTCATTGCACAGAGTATTCGCCGAAGAGCCTTCGCGTCGCGGTACCGAGCTTTACGTGCCGTTGGTTTTCGAAACTGAATTGGACAATGGAGCCGCCGTCGCCGAGGCACTAATGGCCAACGGCGGCCTTGCGGGCAATGCCTCGATCATTGATCAGTTTGATCTCGAAGGGGAACAACCCAGCGAGGCGGCGCGAACATTCAGCATAACCTTAGAGAACGGAAACGACGGTGATCAGCCCGATCCGGGGGCGTATATGGGCCGGGACGGTGCCGTCGACGGCGTCAAGAGTGGATTGCGCGCTCTGGAGGATTTGGAAAATATCTCTATTGTGGCGGCGCCGGGTTCCAGTTTCGATTATGGGCGTGTGGGCGGCGATAATCACGCCGAAGCCGTCGCCCGACGGTTGATAAGTCATTGTGAACGAATGAGGTACCGCGTTGCGGTGTTGGACTCGGTTAACGGGCATACGCAAGGCGCCGTGCGTAATTTTCGCAGTATCTTTGACTCCACCCGCGCCGCGTTTTATTACCCGTGGTTACGAACCTACGATCCGGTGACTGAGGAGTATATCCGTCTTCCACCCAGCGGTTCGATAACGGGGATCTACGCCCGCAATGATGTCGAGCGTGGCGTTCATAAAGCCCCCGCGAATGAAGTCGTACGGATGGCCGGAGGTCTTGAGTTTATTCTCAACAAAGCACAGCAAGAGGTTCTCAATCCCGTCGGCATCAATTGTTTGCGCTTTTTTGAGGGGCGTGGAATTCGTGTATGGGGCGCACGTACCGCGACGAGCGATCCTGAATGGAAATATCTTAATGTACGCCGCTACTTCGCCTACCTTGAGCGGTCGATCGAGCGGGGAACTCAATGGGCCGTATTTGAAAACAATGGACAGGTTTTATGGAGTAACGTTCGCAGAACGATCGAGGATTTTCTTGACAACGAATGGACACGGAATCGACTGGCGGGAAGCAAACCCGATCAAGCGTATTTTGTCCGTTGCGACCGCACCACTATGACGCAGAACGACTTGGACAACGGTCGCTTGATTTGCTTGATTGGGGTGGCGCCGCTTCGTCCCGCTGAATTCGTCATCTTTCGTATAGGTCAGAAAACGGCCGATAGCCGTTGAAGTCAAACAAAGAATATCGCGCTCTGTAAAAAGGGAGAATAATCATGGCCAGGACCGAGAGGGATAGACCGTATTCGCAATTCAATTTTATCGTCAGTTGGCAAGCCGCCTCCGACAACGAAGGTGATTCCCTGGGTGAAAGTGATGTTTGGGGAGGGTTTCAGGAGATAAGCGGGTTGGGGCTCGAAATCACCGTTGCCGAATATCGAGCCGGCAGTTATGCGACTAATGAGCCGATAAAAATCACCGGTATGGTCAAAACGCCCGATGTCACCCTAAAACGCGGTGTCATGGGGCGCGGTGAACTATACAAATGGATAAACGCGGTGCGCGACGGAGCGCAGAACCATCTGAAAAACGTTTCCATAAAATTGCTGGGTGAAGATCGCAATCCGGATTCTCCGGCTCAAGAATGGCGTCTTCTAAAGGCGCGGCCCATGAAATGGACGGGGCCCTCACTCAACGGCAAAGGTACCGATTTGGCGGTCGAGGAACTCGTCCTTTCGGCCGAGAGTATTGACCTGCTGCCCGATGAATCCGACAAGGCTGAGTAACGCATTATGGCGGCAAATCGAACGTTACAGGGGGTTTATTTCGAGGTTGCGCGGCGGCCGGTTAAAGATTCATTGCCGCGCATGGATATTGCGGCATTTGTGGGTTTTGCCGAAAAGGGTCCCCTGCATATCCCGGTCACTATCGAAGATGTCGCCCACTATCGAATGATTTTCGGGGGAACAGTCCTTCTTGCTTGGAACAGCTACGAAAAGCGCTACGAATACAGCCGATTGGCTTTGGCGGTGGAGCATTTCTTTCGAAACGGCGGACAGCGCTGCCGTGTGGTGCGGGTTGCTCATGAGCATGAACCCGACAGTGAAATCCACGGCGCGCGATATCAGCGGTTCACGGCGCCCAATCTGTACGCAATGAGCCCGCACGGTCCGCAAGCGGTAGAACTTAAGGCGCGCTCCGCCGGAAGCTGGGCCGACGGGCTGCGCGTTGGTACGCGCTTAAGATCCTACGGTCTTGGCATGCGCGATACGACACCTGGAACGAAAGCTTTTGTGGCGCGAATGGATAGCTATAGCCTTTTAGTGCGGGCCACACCGTCCGACCTGCGGATTAACGATCTTATAGAGGTTCGTTTCGGGGACGCGGGGTTACGTGTCTTTCTGTTTGTCGACAAACTCGAGGACGAGGAGAGTGAGAGAAAAATTAACGCCCGTACCGGTTTATGGTTCGGTGAGGTGCCGGCATCCCCGGATGACGGGGGGCTTCCGGTAGCACTCAGTCAGTCAGAAGGACTGCACGAGTATGCGACCCTGTCGATGAGCAGTCCGGTGCGGGCTATGACCGTGCGACGTTTACGCATGGACTTATTGGTCTGGGAGGGCGACGCCTTTGCCGACGAGCTTAATAATCTTGCGTTTCACCCACATCATCCGCGTTTCTGGGGCAAGCTGCCCGACGACGAGACGCTTTTCGGCATGTCTGCACGGCCGGAGGAACCTACCTTTGGGGCCGGTCTGGAGACGCCAATCCCCGAGGCGGTAGAGCCACGCTTCCCGCTGGCCGCCATACGATCGATCGACATGCATGAACACTCGCTTTCGCTGCCTCTAGGTATGCGCACACGGATTTCACCCGATGACGGGAGCCCGGCGGTTGGAGACATGACAACGCCGGCCTGTGTGCGCAATGGACTTGACCGTTTCGGGGCCGATCTTTTCTTGGATAAAAACGTGGCCGATTCGAGCCGGCAAACGCTTCGTGCGCAGGCGTTTCACCGTCGCTATGTCGAAGGGAAACCGCTCAAAGGTATCCATACACTGCTTCACGACTCGCTGGTGAGTATGATATCGGTTCCCGATTGTTGCCATTGTCAATGGGACACCACGCCCTCACCATTCGAATCACCCATGCAAGCCCCCGGTCCGTTGTCGCTAAGCTCACCAGACCGTCACGGCCGTCGTACGCTTCGCTGGAGTCCGGTCGCCGATGTTCGTCGGTATGTTGTACAAAGCTCCGATAACGCCCGGTTTACGCCATTCAAGGAACGATTCATTGAGAAACCGAATCGACTTGATCTCCGTGAGCGTGCCGGCGAAGGTGACGAGGCGGAGACGTACTGTCGGTTTCTTCTCGAGCCCCGTCGTACTACATCGTACTTCTTTCGCGTGCGGGCGGAGGGGTATGGCCGAACAAGTCCTTGGTCGAATACACTCTACGCCCGTTTGCCCGAGACTGCCTTCGATGAGTGCGAAATACGCAGCGCCGACAGATATGCCGTGCACCTTGAGGTTGAAATGGTAAGTCCCGCCGACATCCGGACCTTGCTCGGATGGAGGCTCACCGGTCACGGTTATTCCCCGGGGGCGTTCTCCGGTGAATTCGAACTACAGCAAGCGCGGGATATGATGTTTGTTTCCGGTCGGGTCATATACCGTGGGATACGGACCGATATAAACTTGCCGGAGCAATTCGATGAACCGGCTTACTTCCGCGTTCGTGCGGTATATGGCAGTAGCGTCGGTCCCTGGTCCAACACTGTCGTTGTCCTGCCCCACCTGCTGAGTCGGCGCACGATGAATGACATTAGCGAATACGACGACGGCGATATTCTTGCGGTGCATCGTGCTCTCATACGACTATGCTCGATCGATGGGGATAAGGTGGCGGTGCTGTCCCTTCCGAGGCATTATCGAGCCGAACAAGTCGCGGCTCACGCGGACGGCCTGTTGCCCTCCGGCGGTTGGAGGGCGCGCATTACATCCACCGGCGTCGGCGGGGGGGATCGAATGAGAGTACCGCCTCTTAATGGTGGGGAGCGGCGGGCTCTCAGCTACGCTGCGCTATTTCATCCGTGGGTTTACCTATACACATCTCATACTATTCCGGGACCGGGTGAAGCACACGTCGTCCCGACCTGCCCGCCGGATGGTGCGGCGTGCGGCCGGATGGCGGCGACGAGCATCAAACGTGGCGCGTGGATCGCATCGGCCAATAAGCCGATCGTTGACTGTGTGGGACTAACGAGTCATTTTTCCGAAGAGTCACTGGTTGATTTGATCAATAAAAGGGTGAATATGTTGGGAGTTCGCGCCGGCAACCGCATGGTGACGGCATGGGACACGCTGAGCCGAGACGCTGAATTTCGATCGCTGAGCGTGCG
>WJJU01000560.1 GCA_014729595.1 Chitinivibrionales bacterium | reverse complement strand
TCATGAGCAAATACCCTGTAGTTAGAACGCCCTAACAATATACATGCTCCCTAATTTTGAGTCAATAATCATTTTGAAATTGATGAACAGGGAGCGTTTCAAATGTGCCAACAATCTGATTTTATGTGGGTGATGAAAAAAGCCCCTACCATAATTATATATGGCCCGCCCCGGACACCCCGTTACTCCGTGCCGCCGCGCATCGTTACAGCGGGCGTTTGGGTGGTCAGGCTGTCGAGGGTCCGCCTGATTTCGCTTACCTGCCGGCGCAATCGGGTAAGCCGGTCACCCTCCAGTTTCGGAGTGGCGATCATTCGCTTTCGAAGAGGATCCATCCAGGCGCCGTTCGGTTTCCTGAACCCGAAGTGAAGATGGGGACCGGTTGACATACCAGTACTGCCGACTTTGCCGATTATCTGCCGCGCTCGAACCATTCGCCCTTTTGCCGCCAGCCTTCGGTGCAAGTGCAGGTAGTAAGAGGTGTATTTATCGGCGTGGCGAATAGCGATGTAGTGGCCGTTGTTCGAATTGTATCCGGACTTTACAACGGTTCCCGCCGCCACGGCGTAGACCGGTGTCCCGGTGGGAGCACGGTAATCGACTCCCCGGTGCATAACTCGCCTTCCGGTCAGCGGATGAATGCGCATTCCGTAACCGGAACTGATGTGCAATCGATCCAGTGGGTAGCGAAGACCCGAATGGATAAGCGCCTCGCCTTCTTCCGTGTAATGAGCCGTATAAGATGACTTCGGGTCACCGTCGTCATACCGGAATGCTTCGTGAAAACCCGCTTTTGTTCCCTCGTAGCAGGTATACAACACCTGACCCTCGATGCGAATTGAATCCTGGTAATACCGCTCTCGTAGGATCGCCCGGAAACGATCACCTTCCCGAGCATGGGTTCTGAACGAAATCTTGCACAACAGAACCCCCGTGACAACGCCTACCATGGAAGAAGGAACGCATTTGTTGCGAAGAGTCTGATCGAGAGAGGCACCCTGCTCGAGCGTCCCTTCGATGATACGGTGCCGAACCATAGTAGGATGATCGATTCTCTTGTAGACGTAGGCGTCGTCATTGTTGACCAGTCTATGAACCACGGCGGGATGTGGAGAGTAAGAAAAGGTGAGTATCCTCGTGGTATCTTCCGGATCCAGCTCGAGCGATATACGTTCTCCCGCGATCATATTGATCAGCTCCACCGAATCGCTGAGCGTATTCACCAGCTCAAGACACACCGGATTAGGAACTCCCAGATCATTCAACGCCTGAAACATACCCTGTCCGGGACGGATCATGCCTTCACGGAGGTACTTCAGCCGCTTCAGCGTTGAGATTCTCCCCTCTTCGCGTTCGATGCGCTTGCTCAATGAATCAAGAAGAAAGCGGGCCCCCTCCAATTCGCGCTTGGCCCGCATCCGCGGTGAAGGCCTCATGGCGCGAACAAACAGAAAGATCAAGGCAACGACGAATGCAATCGAATATAGAACTCTGAGCCGGCGTTTTCCGCCACGACGCCCGACACGCCCGGATTTGGTTTCTATCATAAGCTGGAAGCAATCCTGTTGAAAGTTTGGGACGAATGAACTCACCTCAACGAGGGCATACATATCGACCGGGATCGGAAGAAAAAAATATGGAAGCCCTTTTTGATAAAATATGATAGGTGACTGCGATTGTCACGTCATGGTCATTGTTGATACTCCTACCTTTAGCGCTCATAGGCGGTCACACAAGTTCCGGGTGAGGCGGAAAACCGAGGGTCGGGACCCGGAGATATGTCCATTTTCACCGAACCGAATCTCCTTGCACTCCAATCGACCGGATTATATAATCAGAATCGACTCGGTTCCCCTTCGAAGAAAAGCGCGATGAGCATGGCCGCTATGAACAATACAAGTTTTCTATTCGTAACATCTCTTGATGATAGCAAACAGGGCTCGCTCCGAGAGGCATTACGCGCCAACAATATCGCTTTGCCAAGCAGTCCTTATGACCAACTCGAGTCTATGCTCCGTTCGAGCAATCCTCCGGATGTCGTGCTTCTGGGACCGGACCTTCATCACGACCAGGTGACGTCTTACCTATCCATTGCCGAAACAGCATCGTACAAAGGCCTCGCGGTCAGGGCGTACAGTGGAGATTTTAATCCGCAAGAGCTTATCGCCTTGTCGGCGGATTTCAACCATTTCATCTTCGACATCGGTGACCCGCCAGGTGTAAAAAAGAAGGTTTCCAAC
>WJJU01000008.1 GCA_014729595.1 Chitinivibrionales bacterium | reverse complement strand
TTCGTCAGCAGATCGAGTTGGCAAAAACGGAAATGAGCGAAAAAGCGTCACGCCTGACGCGCAATACGGTATCGCTGGTGGTCGGTGGTCTCGTAGCTTATACCGGCGTCCTCTATTTCCTGCAGTTCTTAAACTGGGGCGGCCGAGAGTTGCTCCAATTATTGGGATTGGCGGAGGGGGTTACTTTCTGGTTGATGCCGCTTATCTTGGGCACGATCATCGGCCTCGTGGGCTATGTGTTGATTCGAAAGGCGATCAAAACGCTCAAACACACGAACCTGGCGCCCGAGAAAACGGTTCATTCGATTAAGGAGGATCGACAATGGCTCAACAAGAAGCGATAAAGGAAGCACACGCTCGTGTCTACGAGTGGGAGGCCACAGATGAGCGTGGAAAACATAAAAGTTCCGAGCAAATCGAGCACGAAATCGATGAAACCCGCTACGATATGGACCGGACCATGAATGAAATCGGGCGACGGTTCAATCCGCGCAATTTCTTCGATCATGTACTCGATTATTTTCGAGACAAACAGAACCGTGAGCGCGTGACGGACTTTGCCCGCGATGTAGGACGGGCGTCGTTGGAGTCGGCCCGTCATAATCCGGGACCGCTTTTCTTAATCGGCGGCGGTGTCGCCTGGCTGCTGATGAGCGAGCGGCGTGGTCATGACGGGCGCCGGATGTACGATGTTCCGGGGCACTATGTCGATACGCGAACCGGAGAACCCTATCCGACCGAGCGCGAGACGGGAGAACACCTGTATCAGACCGAAGAAGACCAAGGTGAACATGGTATGGCTAAAAAGGCTAAAGATGCGTTCGGCTCGGCCAAAGCGGTCGGAGGGCGCGCGGGGGCCGGAGCCAAGGAAATGGGCGCAGGAGCGGCGCAGTCCGCCAAAGGTGCCTTCGCGCGGACCGGCGAAAAAGCACGAGAACAGGCTCGTGCGCAAGCATCACGGTTGAGGCACGGCGCTCAGCATGGAGCCTCCTCAATCGGTGAAGCCGGGCGTCGACGCGCATCGGAGGGCGTCGATCGTCTTGGTGAACTTATGCGTGAATATCCTCTGGCCGCCGGTCTTGGCGTAATGGCCCTCGGCGTATTCGCCGGTGGGTTGATGCCGAGAACCGGTGCTGAGGATCAGACGCTGGGAGAGTCGTCGGATACCGCCAAAGAACGGGTGGGCGAGACGGCTTGGAATGCGGAGGAACACGCCGAAACAGCCGCACGGCAGGCCGGTGAGACGGCGGGGAAGTCTTCGGAAAGCAAAGGACTGCATGAAGAGCAGCTTTCGGAGAAGGCGCGATCGACACTCAGTGAGGCGGCCCAATCCGCCAAACCCGAAACGCAAAAGAGTTCTTCACAAAGCTAACCAAAACCAGTGGTATGCGACTGAGTGGCGGCTTTCGGGCATCCTGAGCAGGGATGCCCGTTCTTTCCCGCCGATTTATTTGATCCCCAATCGGTGCCAAACAGGTTTTATATGTCTTCCGGCCTTGCTCTTTTTCGTCGCCTGATATAAATTTTCTGGTCTGTGCCGAAGTGATGGAATTGGTAGACGTGACGGACTCAAAATCCGTTTGGGGCGACCCAGTGGGGGTTCGAGTCCCCCCTTCGGCACCATTTTTCTCATTGATCGCTTGCAATCCCAAACCGTCCGTTCTCACTCCCGGACGCCATGTGGGCGGATACAATGATATGGCGCCGATGACCGCTTTTCATAACACTGGTCGCCTGGGGATACGTCATTGTAACGCCGGCCGTGGGATCATGCTGTGCGTCGCCGTCGCTCTTGTTCTCTTCTCCGTCGGTGGTATATATGCCGATGCCGACAGCGGAATCGTGATTATCGCTCCTTATGGAGATTGGGCCGTCGAGGATTACGGCGACGGCAAACCGCTGCTTGTCTCGATGGATTGTGTAGGACCCGCCGAACATTTTTTCGCAATCAGTAACTTAAAAACCGGTCTAGCGAAGCAGTTTTCCGGACGCTTTCGCCTACCTTCGTGTGATTCGCGGCAGTCCGCCGGTTTCAGCTTCAGCGGTCGTGATACGGTATTCGCGGCAATGGTGATAAGCGACGGCGAGGGGGCACGGTTCGTTACCGCCTATAGACCCCTTAAGTACAATCAATGGGTAACCTTGCGGTCCATTGCCTTGAAGAGGGATTCACTGATATCTACGGAGTGGGTCGAGCTAAGGGTGAGCGCCGAAAAGAATGGAATAGCCTTATATCTCAACGATACGCAGTGCGCCCGGGTTATAAACGATTTCGCCCTCGGTATGGACGACGGCCTTCGCTGGGGAGTCGCAACTGCTTCGGGTCCTATCGATTGCATGAATCTGCGGGCATGGTCACGGCACGATACCGTCCCATTCGAACTGGCCGAAGCAAGGCTGATCGAATACACTATGGAGCGCTTCCTGAAATTGGGCGACGGCAATCCTTTCTAATGGGTTAGGGCACGCGGTCGGCGATGCAGGCGCGGAGACTTTAGCGTTTAGTCAACGACGGCATTGATGTGTCTCTTCGATCTCCATTGCCGCTAGCCGGACCATTACACATAAACCCTCGCGCCTCACGTTCGGCATCGTCGCGCCCCGCTATCGCGCTTGGTGAAATTCTCTTTTATGAAACGGCTTCAGATAATCGCTTATGAATCTCTGTAAATTTCCTGCATTCCGCCGTTATGGAACGACATACTCGGTAAAACTCATGGCATGCTAATTGCGTTTCTACTTATTTGAGAAGCTGTGGAGCCGGTCTGAACCAATGCCCGTCCGAAAGATAATCGGCGCTTGGTAGGCGCCGTGACATAACCCTGACTCAGAAGCACGCCCGATGTTTACCAAAGATTGTCTATGTCGTACATCGCTAATGAGCGATGAATTCGCCGGTATGATCATGGGCATGATCGAATTGCGGTAACTCCGACGGCGGGAAAAGGAGGTGCGGGGGAAATAGAATCAGTTGAACTAATTAGTGCAATGCCGGATGCCGTTGTGCCGCGGGATCTTGCGATGAGGGTAAAAAGGTTGAAGCTCGCCTTTATCTGTTCGCACTAATGCTCCGGCTCCCGGGGCAACCGCCAAGGTTGATCTGCCGTTGTCGTGAAAAGTACATCGCCCGCATTGAGGAACGCATGCTGATAGAACTACATTGCCATACCGCTCGCCACTCCCGTTGCAGCCGAATCGATCCGGTTGCCTTGGTCAAGCGCGCGGAAGAAAAAAACATTCAAGGAGTGGTTATTACCGAACACCACTATGTCTGGAAACCCGAGGAACTCAAAGAGCTGCGGGTAAAATCCGAAGCAAGTCGTCATTTTTTGATCCTCTCGGCACAGGAAGTGGGAACGGATTTTGGTCATGTGTTGGTATTCGGTGTCAATGAGTCACTTCGCCGCAATTCAAGCATGGCGGATCTTCGCCGTGATCACCCCGAGGCCGCATTAGTGCTGGCACATCCTTGGCGCGGGGGATCGTCACCCTCGGACGAGCGGCTGACCAGTACTTTGCTCGACGGAGTAGAGGTATTCAGCGGCAATCAGGACGTGCGGGAGAATTGCCGCGCGCTGGCCCGTTGGCATCGTCTGAAATTTATCGCTACGGCGGGAAGCGACGCCCACCAGGTATCCGCGGTCGGTACTTTACCCACCTATTTCGATCACCCCGTCGAAACGATCGAAGAGCTTGCCGAAGAGATTCGAAATAATCGGTGTCGACCATACATCAAGGAGACGATTCGATCGGGCGGAGACACTTCGGTGACAAAGCTTTCCATCGGCACAAAAGGGGAAGATGAGAAACGATACCGCCTCGTGCTGCGTCGAACGACGAATGGAGAGAATTTTGACAACTACATGTATCGCAGCGAAGTGATGCGCGCCGTCCATGAACACGGTTTTTCGATCGGGCGTTACCGCGTGCCGGCGGTGCTCTATGCGGACAAACGCGAGAGACTGGTGATAGAAGAAGGTATGCGGGGAACAAGCTTATACACAATCCTTTCGACCGCTTCTCGTGAAGCCGGAATTGAAGTCTTCGGCATGTCGGCTCGATGGATCGCCTTATTGCATCGAAAAAAAATTCATGTCACCGGTAAACAAACGACCGTCGACAAGGAACGCTCCCGTTTCGAAGCATACCGGGACAACAGTGTTCGAACCAATAATCCTCATAAAGAACAAATCGTCGATTCCATCGATTTTGTACAAAGTCGGGAAGAATCATTGTTTACTCATGCGGTGAACCAATTCGTCCAGTGCCACGGCGATTTCCAACCCCAGAATATTCTTATCGGGCAAGACCGAAGCCATGATCACACGACACTCTTTGTCGCGGCGATCGATTTCGGTTCCTCTTACGAATTTCCGCCGGCTTTCGACGTAGGATATTTCCTGGCCCAGTTTAAATTTCAATTCAAGGGACAACCACATATTGCGGAGCGGTACCCCGAAGACGAGTTCGTAAGAGAGTATGTTGCGGAATATGGACGAGAACCGTCAAAGGAATTTTGGAACAGGATCGATCTCTTCCGCATAAGGGGCAATTTGAGCATAATAAATTACCTGATCCTGATCGGAAAGGGGGCGGGCGACGACGTCGCCGATCTTGTGCGGGATTGTGCTAAACTTCGTGAGAAGGTCGAGGCTTGATTCCCCCAGCCGAGAAAAGTATCTTATAGCTGAATTCGTCGTTTAGTATCGCCGTTGCGGAGCATAATGGATTTCAGTGGCTTGCGACACTGTAGAGCTAATATGCTTTCCGTCCGTAGCGCATTTTCCGAGCGCGGAATCGGCGATAGTGCGAATAGTATTCATAGCAAAAGCATTATGCCGGTTTCGGGCTTTGCATAATCAAGAACGGTATCGGCACCGAGTTCTTTCACCTGTTCGGGTTCTGAGAATCCCGTGAAAATCGGGAGCGGACCCGCCACTGTGATCCGGTTCCCGGGCACCGCCCGGGTTCAGTGCTTCGTCACCCTCTTGCCACTGTGCGGTCCCGCCGAATGCGTTGCGGGGGGGCATGGGAAGGCCGACGGAAGCCGGGAGAGCCAGGAGACCTGCCTGAACGGGAAACCATTTGTCCGTACGATCCTCGCGGAGAGGGATCGGTCGGGAAATACTTCCGATTTTCCATTTCGCGTATCAGCCCACGGCATTTTGATGTAGGTGGGTATCGGCCGATTGGAGGCAATGCAATGAAGCGTATCGCCCTCAAAACGATAGTTGTAATCGGCGTTATACTGCCGACTATTCTGATCATGGGTTGCGGCGCTCCTGAGTCGCAATCTCATCAGAGCAAAAAAAAAGAACCGCAACGGATTATCTCTCTCGCTCCGAGTATTACCGAAACGTTGTTTGCTCTCGGTCTCGGCGAGCGTGTGGTGGCCGTAACAAAATTTTGCGAGTATCCGGAGGCGGCACGGCGGCTTCCGCGGGTCGGTGGATACATGGATCCCAACTACGAGGCTATTGTCCGTCATAATCCAGACTTGGTGATTCTCATGACGGAGCATACGTCCGTGCAAAGTTTTCTGCGTACCCGTCAAATACCTTACTTGGCTATAGATAATCACAATTTTGACGGCATACTTTCGTCGTTTGAACAGATTGGTGAGGCGTGTGGCCGCATACGAGCATCCGATAGCCTGGTATCCGATATTCGGGCGGAGTTGGCTGAAAGTGGCGGCGATTATGGCATGGAAGGTCCCCGGGTTCTCTTATGCGTCGGACGTGACAACGTGGGCTCCGGCAAAATTGCGCGCGTGTATGCCGCCGGTCGCCGGACATTTTACGATGAGCTGCTTGAAGCCGTGGGAGCCGTCAACGCTTACCCGGACTCCTCGATAAAGTATCCTCGACTCTCGGCCGAAGGTGTTTCGGCCGCGGCGCCCGATATTATCATTGACTTGATGGCGAGCATGAATCGGGAGTCGGTTGAAGACGTTCGAAACGATTGGGAACGGTTGACGTTTGTCCCCGCGGTCGATAACGACATGGTGTTCTGCCTGACAGGCAAATACCTCACTATACCGGGACCCAGAATAATTAAGGTTTTCCGCGATTTTCGGGGGATAGTGGAAAAGTTCCACGCAAACCGCGGGGCAAAGGCCGCACACCGTCAGTCGCGAAGCCCGAGAGGAGCGAGGTTGTGACTTATCC
>WJJU01000559.1 GCA_014729595.1 Chitinivibrionales bacterium | reverse complement strand
GTTGTGTCGCAATGCCGTTGACCATTCGGGGCGGCCCAGCTTCAGGGAGGAAACAACCATGAACGTAAAATGCCTAGCAACCCCGGCTCTGGCCATGTTCGCCGTCATGGTACTCTTCCCGGGAAACACAACAGCGAAACCGCCCCATCCCGGCGCTCGAATTGAACTGGTCGTCGAGCATGGCCTGTATCGGGACATTGAACCGGAGATCGAACGGCACCTGGCGGTCTTGGAGGATGAGGGCTGGAGCGCTGCCGCGACCCGGTTCAGTGGAACCACCATGGAAAGCATCTGGCATCACCTCAAGGATATCTACGATTCTCTCGGGTCCCTAACCGGTGCGATCCTCATTGGTGAATTTCCCGTGACGGCCGGCGGTGACGTTGTCTATTGGACAATGAAAAAATGCTCCACCGACATTCCCTACTGGTTTGGGGGCGCCGATGTTGAACCTCCCTGTTTTCCGGAAGTGCATCGTGACTCCTTTGGTCTGGGCGATATATGGGTGAGTCGTATCCCCAACCAGGAAGAAGGTCATGCCCGGCAGACCCTTGACGCCAGTTACTACTACCGAACCGGTGAGCACCGTCTTCCCCACATCGCCTGGACAACCGAGGATCCCTACGGCGGTTGCTACGATGTGCCCAACAAGGACTCCGTTGAGATGGCCAATCTCAAACGAGTCTGGGATGATGTCCGCGACCCCGTAACCGATCGGCCCGGCTACGAACTCTACGGCATCGGGAAAACCGGCGGTGAAATACTTGTGCGTGCCGGTCACGAAACCCCCTCGTTCAGTCTGGCCGATCCCCTGAATGTCCGGGTCGCGTTCATCTCCGGTTGTCATGCCGGAGAGTACGGGAACTTTCTCTCTCGCTATCCGGCGACACCCGGCGGGGGAAATGTATTGACAATTGGTAATATGTATAGCGTCGATGCTTCAGACTATCGCTTTGAGCTGTATCTTGACGACCATGTTGCCGAATTACTCAACAGCGGTGAATGCTGGGGCACGGTGATGCTGGCACTGCCGGAAAGGTACTTTCGGTTCAGGGGAACATTCTTCTACGGCGATCTCAGTATTGCCGCCAAGTTGGCGCCTCCCGATACGCCCCCTCACATCGAGCTGCTCCGTGATACGCCAAAACTAATCCGCACGGGAAAGCGGACCGCCTTCGATGTCCAGGTGTCTCAGGAAGATGCCGGCTACACCCTCGACTGGTTTATGGACTGGGACTACAGAAAGGGACTCGACCCGACCTGGTATCCACCGATCCCCGTCCAGTATCCCGACTTCCAAACGGAGGGATCGGGATCGGGCGCTCACCGCGTTTCCCATACCTTTCGCGACGAGGGCCGCTATCACCTGCACCTCGCCCTGACCGGTGAATGGATGGCTGCGACAACACACCACGTCCACCTGCGAGCCTTTGACGGCAGGGACCTGAACCTCAAGAGAATTGTCTCGGCCCACGATCCATCCCTGGCCGTTGAAGGAGGACCGCAGCAGGTTGTGGTCAACGGTAGCCAGTCGGACCAGCAATACTACTGGACCGGCACTGTCAGCCTCGCCCGCTCCACCCTTGAAAACCCATTCCAGTTGTGGCATATCAGAACGCTCTGGGACACGGTGTACACCTACGACTTTCTGAATGAAGGCAACGCACTCACCCTGCAGCATTCCGATCGAAAAGGCGTATATGGATCGGCAACCAGGGAATCGGACACCCATAAGACCTGGGCGGTAGATTCCGTTGACGGTGATGCGATTCGTATTCGATGGGAGGGAGATCCCGATCTGTATTTGACCGCTTCGTCAGGGGATACCGGTGCGGTTCTCACTCTCGAGCCTGCCCGATCCGACCTGCTCCAACGTTGGTACATCGAAGATCCCCATAATGCGACTATGGCCCGGGCGGATCAGGGGACCGCCCAATTCCCCCACATCTCGATACAAGCCCGGGGCGGGAGTCTTCTTCTCGACATGGGGGGAAGGCTTTCCGGGTCCGCCGAGGTCCGGATCTTCGATGCCCGGGGAGCGCTCGTCGAAAGACGGCGTGTGACCGGCAGTGGTGGGACTATCGCTTTGACCCTGGGCCACCTGACTCATGGGGCCTACTATGTTGCCGTGCAAGCTGGAACCACTGTGCTGCGGGAACGGTTTCTTCACCTGTAACGGTTTCCGCGGAAACATGGTATAGGTTGCGTAGTCGATGCACTACACTTGCGGTAACTCGTTCCTTATCCCTTGTTTTCCAATGCATTACGTTAGCGCAACCCCTGAAAGCCCCCCAATGCCGGTGGATCAGTGTAGTCCTTTCACCACAGCAGCCAAGGGGCTTTGCCGGGCTCAATATTGCATAACCAACTGCAAAATAGTGAATTAAGAAACCAGGCACACCCATTGCCACCTACTTGGGCAGAGAAAAACCGTTCCAAGGGCGCCCAAGGAACACCTACTTACTAAAAGAAGCTGTATTACCAGGAACTCAAAGGAGGGTCCCATGAAGAAGGTTCTTTTGCTTGCTTTGGTGTTGATGTTCGCTGTTTCCGCTGTCGCTCAGGAAACCCCCTCGGAGGAAGAAATCCGGGCTCAGATGGATGATCTCCGCGCCGAATGGGAAGCCAAGGTTGAAGAGGCTATGGCCGAAGTCCCCGAAGAGGTAAAGGTCGCGATGGAAGAGGCCAGAGCACGGGCAAAGGAATTCGCCGCTGAAGTACAGGAGAAGGTTCAAGCTCGTCGTGCCGAAGGTGTGAATCCCGAGGATATCGATCCTGAAGCTATCAAGGCTGAAATAGAAGCCAAGGTTGAGGAAGCCAAGGCAGCCGCCCAGGCCAAGATCGAAGAAGCTATGGCTGCGTTTGAAGTGGCCCAGGCCGCCAGAGCCGAGGAACTTGAAGCTGCTCAGGCTGAAGTTGCCGCCGCTATCGAGGCTCGCAAAGCCGAACTCGAAGAGAAGAAGGCCGAAATAGAGGCCCTCATTGAAGCTAAGAAGGCTGAGATCGAGGACAAAATCGCCGACGCTGAGGATCAGCTCGACGATCGCATTCCGGTCAGACCGGAACTTGGACCGGAACTTGACTGATTTCCGATTTCCGCGGTGGTTGAGGACAGCGGGGAAGCCCCCAGGCCCTGACGAAATTACAGCCGGGTAAACCTCTCCATGGGTTCCCGGCTGTTTTCTTTGTCCCGCCGCACTCATTCTAACCAGTTCACCGCTGCTGAAGTCCCCTTCGGGCGTGTCGTCAATAGGTAATTACCGCGGTCTTTCGGCCTTTCTACAATGGACAATTCCGCAATCTCTTTGCCGCCGAACCCACCATATCATGCCGGACAGGCTTGACGGGGCACTTGTCGGGATACGTGGTAACGCGCACCACACCCGGGCCGTTGGGGATTATGAGCCTCGAATAGCACATTCCGAATGCCTGAACTATATTGGCACGGATGATACAAAAGAACGACACCCCCGGGTTGCGTTTTGGAACCATGATCGCATTGCCATTCCTGGTCAATGTTACCTCCAATATCGCCTCGGCGGTCTTGTTCGAAGGGGAATTTCTTCGGTTTCTCATTGTCTCCCTCGTGGGATCGGCCTTGGTCTTCTGCGTGCTGTTCGTTGCTCAGCGAGTCAGACGAGTACTCGTGAAATCCGCCTCCATCATCCTCCTCACGGCGCTTTTCGTTGGGGTCTACCTATACGGTACCGACATCTATGTCACCCATCTCAATGTCTATTTCACCAAGCAACCGGTCCCCCGGCAGGGCAAAGCTGGTTGTCACCCGATCTCACCTGGCGGACGCTCACACCGTGATGGTCAACTACCAGGTAAGAATGCCAATTGGTAACACGATACCTCACCTCCGTTCCGCTTCGGTACCGCTCGCCGTCCTCAAAAAGTCAAAAGGCCGTTCGATGCATCGAACGGCCTTACGTAGCGGCTATATACCGTCATTGCGGTACCATTATACTTTCGGGCGCTCCGTGTACTTGGTGTGAAGAAGGTGGTGGGACTTCTCGCCAAGTGGTTTCTCTAAGAATTCCTCGTAGATTTGGGTTATCTCGGGATTTTCGTGAGATTTACGAAGCTTCTTGCCTTCATCCTCTTTGTAGATCGCGTCGATACGTTTGCGACGAATTTCATCGGAGGTGAACCGTGGTTGACCGCCGCCGCCAATGCAGCCGCCGGGACAGGTCATCACCTCGACAAAGTGGTATTGGGCCTTTCCGCTTCGAAGAGCTTCGAGTACCTTGCGGGCGTTACCAAGGCTGTGCGCGACGGCGATTTTAACCTCGACACCTTCGAGGAAAGACCATTCGTCGCGTGCCCCCGTGATTGTCAGGCTTGCTTCCTTGACACCCTCGAGTCCGGCTATCGGGCCGACATGAAGG
>WJJU01000558.1 GCA_014729595.1 Chitinivibrionales bacterium | reverse complement strand
GTATGCTGGTGTCCTAGAGGGGCAATCTTTATGATGCAATCGCTGTTTTCATTGAGATTTCTCTGAAAGAACTTCTCGGACTCTTTGAAGAGCAACGCATACTCATCACAGTGAAGGGATTCATACCGAAGGCCATTTGAAGGCGCTTCATAGAGACCGTGTTGATATCCGACGGCCCGGAATGGCACACCCGCCTTTCTGAGATGACCGATCAGTGCCGCATAGCAGTCAAAGTGGCCGGCAAAAGCAATCTCTTGTAGAGCATATTGGGAGAGGGCAGCATGAAAGATCTTCATGTCGAGTATCCGCCAGAACCCCGCGTTTACACATGTCACATACGCCTTTGGGTCGGCCCCCAATGCGCAAGCCCGATTTCGAAAAGATCTCATAACTGAGCGAAAATTGCGCATCACCCAAAGCAATGAGGTGATCAACCTTCTCTTTTGTAAGCATTCATACAGATGAGGAATCTTCAAGTAGCGATAATTGTACAGTCCCGCCCTGAAGGCTGGATACCCCTTTGCATTCAGTCGCGTATGCCGGATGTCGGTGAAGAGAAAGATTTGTTTGGGAGCTTTTCGCCTTCGTCGGACAAGGAGACAGGCGAATTGCACCGCACAGGAGAAGCTGTAAAGAAGGAGCAGAATATGTTCGGTAAACCTTGACCGGTTCGCGTTTCTGAGGATTGAGAACATGGCGCTCCTGGAATCGAGTGCAATGCCAAGCCGACGGTACTGGTTCACCCGAATAACGTATTCGTTGTGGAACAGCACTGGTATGTCTCTCGGGCGAAGCGCGGCATGCGACGAGGCGCCTGAGTATTTATGAGAGATCACGCAAGGCACTCAGGTTTCTTTACCTTTCTCCGTGATACCTCACGGTAGATTTGTTCTGTAGCTTGACACATTCTATGAACGCTGAATTCTTGAGTCACCCGTTTTCTGAGGCTTGCCCCCTTTCGCAGGGCTTCGGCGTAGTCATTCAGTGCCTCGGCGATCTTCTGTTCAATCGCTCCCGGCCGATTCAGGTCGAAAAGATATCCGTACCGTTCATCCTTTACAACAAGGCGATTGCCGGGGATGTCTGATACGACAACCGGTTTGGCCAATGCGCCATACTCGAGAAGTGAGTTTGAAAGACCCTCATATATAGACGGAAGAATGCAGATTGCAGCATCTTTGATGGCTTCAAGTGCGCGCCAGGGTTCCATTTCCCCTTCAAAGACCACCCTTTCCTCAATACCAAGTTCCCGCGCCTGGTTTTTCAATTCGCTCATCTGACTTCCGCCACCAATCAGTCGGAAGCGAGTGGTATGATAATTTTGGTGTAGAGTAGCGAACTCGGCCAAAGCGTACGAAAGATTCTTCGCCTTCTCGAGCCTTCCGCAAAAGCAAATTGTTGCTATCGCACCATCTACACTGGGCACCGGCGGCGTATAACAACTTGTGTCGATACCGTTTCTGACGACCGCGATTCGTGCGATATCATAACCTCGGCGTCCGAAGTTTACCGGCAATTGGTCGTTGTTAGTTAGTATAACATCGGAGAATCGGTAGAGTAGTTTGTCCAGAAACGCGCACAACCACCGAAGGAGCGGACTCTTCCATGGGGGCGAAAAATCCGCCGTACGTTCTCCCGCAATCACGGCACCTCGATACTGACGCGTTGCTTTCATTGCCCTGGCAATGGTATTTGCCAGGAAAAGCTGTGAATGCACTACGTCTGGCTCGAAGCTCTTAACTATCCTGCTTAGACGTACAAGTGAGCGGAGATCATGCCACGATCTCATGCCCAGTATTACTCTCGTAACGACGTTCCTATCGATCTCCTTGTCCAATGGGCCGGTCTTCTTTAGGACCACCATTCGGACTGTATGTATACGACCGATCGTGTTCGCTGCGTGAACGAGATTTCGCTGCGCTCCCCCGACCTTGGTATCCGGGATCAGGTAGAGGATCTTAAGACTAGAGCTTTTGGGAAGGGCTTCGACGATATTCTGCATAATAGAACAGAAGAGGAACGAAATAGAGAAAGAACGAGCTCATGTGTATGTATTTTAAAAAGATCTGAAAAAAGAAGACCAGTGCGAGAATACTGTTTACTTTGAAAGAAACCAAAAACGATCGCCGGTTGCGATAAAACGAGATAAGGTAGAGACCGAAAAACGCGGTTGAGCTCACTACACCCAATTCCATTGTGTAATTGATGAAGCTATTGTGCGCATCTACCGGGTGGATGTTAGCGAGATAATGATTCATGGTGCCAAGCCCCAGACCCCATGGATGATCGAGTATGAATTGCACCATCGCTTTAAGCGCGGTCTGCCGCGCCAGCAATGAAGGATCGTTGAGCGATATCGTTTGGAGCGGCAGGAAAACAAATGCTATAATACTTGCATGTGCTTTTGCAAAAAGACATGCTAAGGGAACCATGCCAAGTGAAATCGACAAGAACGCCCATTTTTTGTAGACTCTGGCAAACTGAACAAAGGTAAGTGACAGAACCAATAGAGCCAGAGCAATATTGGTACGACTGAGAGTCATAACTGCTCCCATGGTCATGATAGACAAGCATATCGCGTATATGGCTTTACGGATTCCATTTCCGCGAGTTAACTCAGCACTAACGACGGACATTGCGAGAACTATGTAAAACCCTGTCCGATTAAGGTCGTCGATCGCGCTGGGTACATGCTTAACCGCTCGTCTGGCCCGATAGAAACCGTCTTTCGACAACAGGATAAGAAATGCCTCTGTGTCAATAAACAAGATGACATAGACGGCGAACGATACGCCGCCAATGAGAACACCTCTTCTAAGATCATCAATGGTTATATAGTTTCGTGAAACCCAGAAAGAAATGGCGATTACGCTCCCGATGACAATGAGACACCTTACGAAGAAAGCAACACTTTGTGCATATGCCGATGAAACAAATACCGATACAACCCACAAAATAACAAAGAGGCAATATGTTTGATTTAATCTCGTGAAAGAGAACCTCATGGTCCTGACCAAATCCAACAAAAACAGAACGATAGTGGCAAGAGAGACAAGGTCAAAGATCGAAAGGTTGAAACCAGCCCTAGCAATTGGCGTCCATTGAGCAAATGAGGACACAATAAGGGCAGTGACTGTGCATAAACGCAGCAGAAACACTGCCGATTGTGGTTTAAGAGGAGTTATCATTGCGGATCTGAGAAAATGGCATTCGTTTAGCTTTCGGGATGGGTGTTCACTATTTCCCCGTCTATTTTTCTTTCGGTACTCCTACTGGACCAATTGTCTCTTCTTACCTTTTTCAGCAATGCTTATGATGCGTTCCTCTGAGTTCATCATTTAAGAGGGCCCCCCTTAGCCTGATATCCGCTTAATAGGAGATCACAGATTTCTCTGACGGCGCCATGCCCACCATCCTTACCCGCCCGATAGTCGCAAACAGCTCTTACCTCTGCAACCGCATCGGCTGGGCATGCGGCAAACCCCGCTTTCTTCAGACATTCCAGGTCATTGAGATCGTCACCAATAAAGGCAACTTCATCAAAACAATAGCCAAACCTCTTGAAGTAATCTTCAAGGAACTGTTGCTTTCTGCTGATTCCTGGATAATACTCGGTGATACCGAGCTTCTTCATGCGTGCTTCAACTGCAGGTGAATTCTCTCGCGTCACAATCAGCACGAGTATACCCTTCTGTTGTAGCAGCGACAGCCCCATTGCATCACGAGTATTGAACTTCTTGGCAACTTCTCCCTCGGCAGAGTAATACATACCGCCATCTGTCAATGTGCCGTCCACATCACAAATCAGCATTCTTATGGGGGTTCTGCATTCTAATTGTTTGGTAGCAGAATCGTTTAGAACGAACTCCAGTTCCTCCCAATCTTTCGGTTCATCGATTTCAACTGCCGTTTCTGACGGCATTTCATATATCCCAATTTTTCCCCCCAGTCGACAGCGGTGATTGAGAAGAATTGATCGCTTGGTGATATAGAATGCACCGTTTTCGACAAATGAACCATCAAAATCTTGACGTCGTGGTCGATGAGCAGGAATGTAGTTAATTGGTTTTCCATCTGTTGACCAGTAGAACCGCTTGCTTCGTACTGCCGTCAGGAGAGAATCGTACTGTTCTTCAGAAAAAGCTTTCATTGCTTTGTCAAGGTCTGATGCTTTTGTAAGCGGCGATGTAGCTTGGAGAGTTACCAGCACACCAAAGGATGCTTCTTCCGCAAAATGAAGCATGACAGCCTCGGTTGTCGCTTCATCGGTGGATAGTTCCTTCGGCCGCTGTATCACT
>WJJU01000557.1 GCA_014729595.1 Chitinivibrionales bacterium | reverse complement strand
TTCGTCAACCAATAGCGCCACACGCCTCCCCATGACATCCTCGACAATTATCGCAATACCGTCTTGCGGCGCGTCGGTCCCCTCTCTCCCGTAGAATACTTGCTTTAAGCGTATAAACCTGAGCAGTTCGCCCCTGAATTTAATTAGTTCTCCACGCGCGGCCACTTTTTCCACTTGGTTCTTCTCGGGTCGTATGGATTCAATAATGGAAAGAGCGGGTATGATGTATCGTTCATTTCCGAGCCTTATCACCATACCGTCAATTATTGCCAATGTTAACGGAAGCCTAATCGTGAAAAGAGTTCCTCGTCCGCGCTCGGAGTTAATATCGACCGCCCCACGCAACGCTTCGATATTCTTGCGCACGACGTCCATTCCGACACCGCGTCCCGAGACGTCGGTAATCCTTTCGGCCGTCGAGAATCCCGGCGCGAAAACAAAACGGTAAACATCCTGATCGCTTAACCCTTCGGCGTTTCCGCACAATCCCCCGTTGACCGCTTTTTCCAGAATTTTATCTTTATCAAGCCCTCGACCGTCGTCACTTACCTCGATGAATACGCTCCCCGCCTTATGATAGGCGCGTAAGATTACGGTGGCTCGCTCCGGCTTTCCCGCGGCCCGCCGCTCTTCAGCCGTTTCGATCCCGTGATCAACGGCGTTTCGAATCATGTGCATAAGCGGATCGCCGATATTCTCGACTACGCTTTTGTCCAGTTCCGTGTCTTCACCCTCGGTTATGAATTCCACTTCTTTTCGGAACTTTTTTGACAAGTCGCGCACAAGACGGGCCATCTTCTGGAATACACCACGAACCGTAACCATGCGGAGCGACATCGACAGTTCCTGAATCTGTCGCATTATCAGACCCGCTTGGGCCATTTTGTTCCTGAGCGTCAAATCCTGCAGTGTTTGCACGGCGGGATCGGCGTAAACCATGGATTGAGCGATTACCGCTTCACCGATCGCATCGATGAGGTGATCGAGTCGACGGACCGGCACCCGTATCGTCTCTTCGACATTCGCCCGTTGTTTTGCGGCATTCTGACTCACCGTCACACCAGCCACATCTCCACCCCCCGATTTGCCGGCTTCCACGAGGATTCGCCCCACTTTGGGCTCATCGCCGCCCTTTTCCTTCCGCTGAGCCACCCCCACATCATCTTGCGTTGCCCCGCCGCGGTCCACCGGAGCATCACCTGCTTTGTGCGATGAATCTTCGACGACCACGCCGCCGTCATGAAGCAGCTCATACGGTGAAGCAAGCCTGGAACAAAGCTCGACATAATTGGACGGGATTTCAAATTCGCCTCCGCTAAGCGCTTTCTCGACGGCATCGACTAAGCGACGAAGACAATCAATACCTTCCAGCAAGACGTCGATATGTGCGGGTTCCAACGCCAGTTCACCGTTTCGCGCAAGATCCATGAGGTTTTCGATACTGTGCGCGAGATGACTCACTTCTCTCAGACCTAAGAAACCCGCTATCCCTTTTATGGTGTGACATGCGCGAAATATGGAATTTAGCTTGCCGCGATCCGTCGGATTGCTCTCTAGTTCCAGAAGCAACGGTTCGGCACGGTCGATATGCTCACGGGATTCAGAGACAAAGTCACCCATCAAAGTGGGGTCACCGTCAAACGCCTGATCGCCCAAAGTAGGTACGCGCTCATCCGGAGAACCGTCTCCTTTTTTTTCGACGGAGTGGACCTCACGCTCTTGCGACGCAGTACCGGTGTCGGCGGACACGTTGAAAACAAAATCGATTTCACCGGTTGTTATCCGCGGCGCTTTGCCGGTCGAAAATATGACAAGCTTTTGCCCCAAAAGGTCCCTCAGCCGTAGGAGCGATTCGCCCTCTAATTCATCGTTTCCAAATCGTTCCTCCACTTGATGAAGAAGCGATCCGTATGCTTGCAGACCCAAAACACCGAATTCGCCTTTCCACGTATGTAGGGTACGACGTATTGAATCGCGCGCCTCCTCGCTTCCCTTTTCAAACGCCAGAGAAGCCGCTTCAAAATCATCGAGCACCGATTGTTGCTTAGAGGCAAACTTCACGAGCAAATCGCCGGACTCCTCGGCTTCGCCGGCATCGTCTTCGGTTGCCTCGCGGGTGGAATAGTCACCCGTGGAATCCCCACGGCTTCCCGCCTCGCTCCGCTCACGAAACGTTGCGACCGCGGCCCGCATTTTCTCCAGCGATTGCCCAAGCTTTTTCACCCCACCCTCGAACGATACTTCGTCGAGTATTATGTGCTCAACTAATTTCGCCGTCCTCTCGGCAAGACCGCTAAACGCTCGCGGAAGGTTCTCGAGGGTGGCCAATTCTTCCAAGTGCTGCACGATTTCGGCCAAGACCGTAAGATCGGTCTTCTCTACAAGAGGTATTTTCGCCGCGATCGAGTTTACGAGCGCCTCGGCCTTCTCCAACGTTGGCGTCATCCCGACCTCCGTCCCGGTTGACCCTCTTCGTTTGCCGTCGGCTTTTCGCTCACGGGCCCCGCCCCCGTCCCCTTCGGTTCCAGCCCGAACGACCGACGCCAGCGGGAAACGCGCTCCAAAGCGCACCCGACAACATGCATAAGCAGCTCGACATCGCTGAATGGTTTGGTAATGTAGTCGGCGGCGCCGGCCTCTACACACTCGATAACATGCGTCATATTCGAGAAAGCGGTCATTACAATAATATTGCACATGGGATTCATTCGTTTTAAACGAGCGATTACCTCGCTGCCTTTCATCTGCGGCATGAGTACGTCGACCAGAACTACGTTGTAGTTCCGTAGTTCATACCGTCGTAGCGCCTCAAGCGGATTGGTCTCATACATCGTCTCAATGCCGTGCCTTCGAAAAACAGCCTCCAACGATTTGCATATAATCTCTTCGTCGTCAATAATGAAAACCGCAGAATCCATCACCGTACTCCTCACTGACTACCATACGAAAACTTGCATCATTAACCGGGGAAATCGCGGAACCAATCCTCTTCACGGGCATTTCCGACTCTCGAGTCAAATACTTTTCGAGCAACCGCTCGTAAGTCTTCCATAGGGAAAGGTTTAACAAAAAAGTATGCAACACCCAATGCCCTCGCATCTCGCTCGGTCTCAACCGTATCATCCGCGGTCACGATCACAATAGGCGTTTCAATCGTGCCCGCTCGCAGTTTCGCGGTGATTTCCGAAGGGGGTGCTCCGGGAATATGATAATCGAGCACGGCAAGATCATAGCCGTTTTTCTCCAGCATTTTCAAGGCTTCCGCCCCGTCGCCGACCGTCGCCACATCACATCCCATATCATTGAACAAACCACCCATCAACTTCTTAAAAAAGGAGTCATCGTCAACTATCAGTACACGCCTCGACATCCGTTCCTCCAATGTCCGATTCGCGGACGAATGCGCCGGTTCGGCAACAAGACGGGAACTATTGTCAAAATTCGTGCCACACTTGTCAAGTTGTTTTATATCAGTACCTTAGCGGCGCACGCCTTCTTGACAAGGCTTTATCGCCGCCATAAGCGTATATATAATGCTACACCTCGAGCTTTGTACGGCATATATACACAAGCAAATTCTTCGCTGAGTTGGAGCACTTGCGTTATGCGCCCCCCCATTTCACGACAAGTCCGCGGTCGTACCGACACATTTTATCTTTGTCGGCCTTTGAGCCCGGCTCGCCGACGCGGACCAAAACAGTATCAATATTGCTACAGATTCCAAGCGTTTTTTCTCGGCTGGAGGTCGTGGCATTGCTCATCGACCTCACTCCCGTCCCCGTTGCACCGGCCAAGAAGGGCCGAGGGTTAGGAAGGGGCGCGTACAAGCGATTTCTTCCTCCGCAAAACCAACCCTGACGTCGATTCGCCAAGCGGGAGGACTATCAACCGGGGATCAAAAAACGTAGCATGCTTACTACACTTGAATTCCCGCTTTCCTCAAAGCCCGATATGGCTCCGGGGATATGCCCAACCCACGCAGTTTTCTCACCAAGTTGGGCCGATGCATCCCCGCGGCTTGCGCGGCCCGGTTCAGATTGCCGGAGTAACGTAAGATAAGCTCCTTGAAGTAGGGTATTTCGAATTCCCTCAGCGCTCTCTCCTTTGCTTCCTGATAGGTAAGCAGAGGTGGATCGCACCGGGCGTCGGATGAATGCAAAGCGGTCTCGACGGCCGAGAGATTGATACGCTTCATCCCACGAGCGGCGTTTGCCAGCAAGCAGACCGTATGCTTCAATTCCCGAATGTTTCCCGGCCAGTGTTTTTTTACAAGGTACTGCATGGCGCCCGCGGTAATTCGGCGCGGACACTCGGGATGAGATACCGTGGTGAGAAACGCCTCAACAAGCAACGGTATATCTTCAGTATGTTCATCGAGTTGCTTGGTTTGTATCACACATCCCTTGAGCCGATAATAAAGATCCCGCCTAAAGCTCCCCTCTTTCACCATTTGTTCCAAGTCGCAGTTCGTTGCCGATACAATGCGGAGGTCCACCCGATGTGATTGGGTATCCCCCACCCGCATGTACTCGCCGCTGTCCAGCACGCGCAACAGCTTTGCCTGTGTTTCGGGTGACAGTTCACCAACCTCATCCAGAAAAAGCGTCGAACCGTCGGCACTGGCAATAATGCCGTGTTTATGCGTAGCCGCACCGGTAAAAGCACCGCGTGCGTAACCGAAAAACTCCGACTCTTCGAGATGCCGAGGTATTGCGGCACAATTGATAGTGATCATGGGACGAAGGCGGCGAGGGCTTTGTTCATGAATTGCCTTGGCGATTAACTCCTTTCCGGTTCCCGAAGGGCCTAGAATTAGAACCGGAAAAGACGCACCGACAATACGTCGGATTTCTTGCCGCAGCTTGGTCAGATACGACGAAACGCCGATCAGCCCAAGATTGTTTTTCATTTTCGCTTTTTCTTCATTCCGACAGGGGTTCATATCTCGCGATCGCCGCAAAGCCGCAAGCACCGAATAACGAATCTGTTCGGCCGAAAAAGGCTTGGTGAGAAATGCACAGACTTCCCGTTCCTCGGAGAACGCCACGTGATCCTGATCGGGATAACCGGTGATCACAATGATCCCCGTCGCCGGCGATATTGTCTGAAAATGCCTCACCAGCTCCAAACCGGTTCCATCCCGAAGCTGAATATCGGTAACGACTACGTCGACCGGCGATTCGGCAGTAAGCAGTCGCGCGTCAACAACACCTTCCGCGGTATGAACATGGTAGCCCTCCGACCGCAAGGCGTCGGAAACAAAGCCGCGGAAGCATTCTTCGTCATCGACGATAAGCACGGAAGTATCGGCATTCACCAAGCTGAAAACTCCCCCGTGAAAAAGGTTTGTCAAGGATCGCGGTAGCGCGTGAGAGATACACTCTTTGTGACGCCATTCTTATGGCCGCATATTCGGATACGGCACCGTATGGCAATCCAACATCCGAAAACGAAATCCGTAGTCCTTACGGCACAAAGCCCGCCGACACCGAGATTACAATAATTGTACAATAAACACCTCATCATTACAAGGACATCTCCTCTAATGACACCGCTTTGCGCCATTAAAAGGAACGATGACTTGGAATGTAGCACAAACCCGGAAAATTGTTGTATACTATACAAAAGGTATGGAAAACCACGCGATGAATTGGTGAGCATGATGAAGGTTCTTATTGCGGAAGACGATCCGACAACCAGGGTATTACTCGAAAGCCATTTAAGAAAATGGGGATACGAACCTATTATCACCGGGGACGGCATCGAAGCGCTCGAAAGGTTGTCTGGAGACGGACGGCCGCCTTTGGCCATACTTGACTGGATGATGCCGCGTTTGGAAGGTACTGATATATGTCGCCGCGCGCGTAACGGCCGGGGATCGGGTGTTCTCTACATCATTCTCCTTACCGCAAAGGGTAAAACGTCCGATATTGTGACGGGCCTGGAGGCCGGAGCCGACGACTACATAGCCAAACCCTTCGACCATGAAGAGCTTCGAGCACGAGTAAAAGCGGGGAGGCGTATCGTAGAACTGCAGTCAACGCTTGCCGCCCGCATCGATCAGCTTCAGGGCGCTCTCGCACATATTAAGACTCTTCAAGGGATTTTGCCCGTCTGCTCACATTGTCGCCGTATTCGCAGCGACCGGGAGAGCTGGGAGCGAATCGAACAGTATATCGTAAATCACTCCGACGCCCGCTTGAGCCACACCCTGTGCCCGGATTGTATCGAGAAGCATTATCCCGACTATGCGGCCAGGCGACGCGAACGGTTAGCGGGTGGTAATCGACGAACACGCTGATTGCGATCGCCACAGCAAGCGGTCAGGATCGTCGCCCTCGCCGCAATATACACTGCAAGCGGCGACATTCAGGCTAAGTCGTCGACGTTCGAAACCACCCAGAGACGCCGCACGCACGCATAGTTTTTTCTTTTCGAGCAACGATCGAACCGACTGCATGTTTGCTTCACAAATCGTATCATCATTGCGCCGCAGAACGTTCCCTCCGCCGGCAAGGCAAACTTCGAGAGATTCCACAACGGCACCAAGCTCGTCAAGACGAACGATCATCCGTTCAATTGCGTCTTCGGCGTAACGGCACCGCTTGACGGCGGCCACCTTGCCTGGAGCTTTCCCCGGCAGCATGATGTGCGCCATCCCTCCAACGTGGCGAACCGCGTCCAGGGCGGCCACCGCTACGCATGAGCCGATTGCCGCCGACACCAGTATACCCTCTCCGGCGACAGCTTCTACCACACCCGTCGAGACATCATGAATCCGCCACGATTCGTTTGAATCCTTTGCGCCGCCGCAGCAGTCGCCTCCGTATGAGTCGCAGACAAGGAGTTCGCATGCGACTAATCGAGGACGGTTACAGGGACGCTTAAGCGCATCCCTTCCCGAGAGCATCGACATGGCTTCCTTTTCCGTCATTCTTTCCAATGCAGACATAACAACCGCACCTCAACTCATGACGCGTCCCAAGACACTTTTCAGATCACGAATGCGATAAGGCTTTTTTACCACACCCATAAATCCATATTCTTCGGGCTTTTCCATAGCCGGATCCTCCGCATAGCCGCTCGAAACGACGGCGCGAATAGTGCCGTCGAGTTTTCGCAATTTTTGGATAGTCTCGATTCCTCCCATCCCCCCGGCGATCGTGAGGTCGAGGATCACAACGTCAAAGGGTTCGCCCGAGCTAAGCGCGCTTCGATAGGCTTCCAGAGCATCCTCGCCTCGGCGCGCAACCGCTACCGCACATCCCAATCTCTTGAGAAGCTCCCGCGCCATGCCGAGAATAACCTCTTCGTCGTCCATCAGCAATACCCGGATACCGCCCGCCAAATCCTTCTCCGCCTTTTTCTCTTTTCGCGCCGTTTCGTGTCCATTCACCGCCACCGCCGCGGGAAGATACACGCGGAACGTCGTGCCCCCGCCCAGCTCGGACTCGACGGTGATATGCCC
>WJJU01000556.1 GCA_014729595.1 Chitinivibrionales bacterium | reverse complement strand
CTCTTCTCAAGCCTGACAGTATCCATCCCTTCCGGTTCCCGCCAACGAACCGATGCGACCAGCTTCTTATGCTCTAATGGTGAAGTCAAAATGGAAATGTCCACCCATAAAGTCCCCGGCAAATCGTCATCGGGATCCGCCGGCACACGCGGGTCGATGACCACCGTTGATCCCGCGTTCGCCGCTATAGGTGGGATATCGTCATAATTTAAGAAATTATAAACCGAATCTTCGAAGCAGGAATCCACGATCGCGCGCGCTCTGCGCCGATGAAGATCGGTGATCTCCAGTTGGCGGCCGGTACGCACGACGGCAACGAGGGCAACCACCGCAATGGAAAACACCGTCGCCGAGGTGAGTGTCTCGATGAGCGTAAAGCCGCTGTTTCCATTTCGCATGATATTCAATAACCCGTTCCATTTCCTAAAAAGCCGCCGGTGCAAGCTCACCGAAACGCTACGGTGTCGGCCAGAATCGGCTCGGTGCCTTTAACCCTCACGATAATCAGCGAATCCTCTCTCATAATCTCCATTTGGGTGGTGTCATAGTTCAGATTAAGCATGGCAACGCTCGGTGAGGCGTTGCCCGTCTTCCGGTAATACGCGTTGGCCGCGGTCGAAGCGGTCCTGGCCAAATCCCGCGCCGCGTTACGCTTGGCGTCCGTGAGGTAGCCTTTGTACATGGGGATAGCGATAGACCCCAGTAACAAAATGATGATCGCTACAACGGTGACCTCCAATAATGTATAGCCGGCGGACTTAACTGAAGCCATTCGCGATGCATTCTCAATGATAATGGTAAGGTTGACTTATATCATCTGCGTTAGGTTCATTTGTATTCGGATCCCCCTCCGAAGCTGCTATGTGAACACCGACAACCGCTTCTTCAGCTTGATCAACCTTAATGCCGATATCCGTTGGTATAACAAAGCGATTTGTACTCCCATCGGGTGTTTCACCAATAAGCTGCCGTTTATTATTGCTGTCACTGTAAATCCAATTATTCGGCAATGGAGCAGGATCGGCGTCACCATCCTGATATTGCACCGCATCGATTCCTCCCGTCATTGCGACGTGCGAACCGATAAAACTTGCAGCAGAGCCGGCAACATTTTCCGCGGTATTTCTTCGTGAATCTCTCAGATATCCGTTGTACAAAGGAATCGCTACCGCCGAGAGCACCGCGATAATAACCGCCACAACAATCACTTCGATCAGAGTAAATCCTTTCCGACCTCCTACTCGACCACGCACCCATGTAAGCATAAGAACCTCCAAATAGTATTAATGAGAAATATGCAGTAGGCGGGCAAACCGATGCCCCTATCCACCTCTCATGAGTTTTCCGACCTGAAATACCGGCAAATACAGCGCGACAAGAATAAACGCCACCGCACCACCCAGTCCAACAATTAAAAACGGTTCAATTATCGAGGCCAGCGACTCGACCGTTATCCTGATCTCCCGCTCATAAAACTCGGCCGCCTTGCGCAAAAGCTCATCAAGCTGCCCCGTAGTCTCACCGGTGGCTACAAGCTGCCTGACCAGCGGCGGGAATCGTCCCGTTTCACCAAGAGCATCGCTGAGCAGCTCGCCTTTGCGAAGGCGGTGATAGACCTCTTCGATCCCATCGGCAAAATAGGCGTTGCCGAGCACCGCGCCGGAGATCTCGGTCGCCTGAAGAATCGGAGTTCCCGCACCCATGAGAATTGCCATGGTGCGACAATACCGCGCCCACAGATTTTTCTTCAATATAGCACCAAAAACCGGAAAACACAGAATATATTTGTGCACAAAGCGGCGAACGACCCGATTTCGTAGGGCCAGCCATCCCGCGGCAAGCAATCCCCCCACCGCCAAAAAGAAGGGCGGCAAGTTGCTCGTTAGAAGATTCGATAGATTTATAAGCACTTGAGTCAACGCTGGGAGTTCCGCATTGAAACTGCCATACATTTTCTCGAAAATCGGTACCAATTTCCACAAAATACCGACAATCAACGCAAACACGATAATGCCGATAAACATCGGATAGCGCATTGCGCCCTTCACCTTGGCCTTGAGCGCTTCGGTATTCTCCTGGTGGGTCGCAAGCTCATCCATAACCTGATCCAGCGCTCCCGAAATCTCTCCTGAGCGAACCACCGAGACGTAGACGTTATCGAATACGCCGGGATGACGACTGATCGCCTCCGAAAAGCTGCTGCCCATACTGATATCCTCGGCGACCGTCAGCAAGACCCTCTGAAGAGCCGGTTTTTCGGCATAGGCAAGCTGATCCAACGCGCGAGCCAGCGGTACACCCGCATTGATCATGGTGGCAAGTTGTCGAGTAAAAAAAACCACCGAACGTGACGGGACCGCGCTCTGCATGCGCGCCCACGACTCCCGTAACTGCTCCGCAATCGGCGTACTCTTCGCCGTGCCGTCAAAATTCAGCTCTTCGATCGTAAGCGGAGTAAGCAAACGTTCCGATAGACGATCGGCGGCCTCGTATTGATTTTCCGCATCGAGCGTTCCGGTAACCAGTTTGGAGAACTGATCACGCGCTTTATAGGTGAATTTCGGCATAGTTTTATCGCATTCAAGACCACGACCGGCGCGCGGATGTCACTCAAAACGCCAGGACCCTCACGATGGACACTCCTTGAGGTCGCAAAATTATCGCCCCGTATTTCTCTTTCCCGGTGTTCCGTCCATTATTATGGAAATGCGGAGGGTCCATGCCGTGCCTGTCCCGCTCTAGGAGCTTGTATGAGCCATGCCTTGTATGCGGACAGGTCGCCGGACCGCCGAAAAGCTGCGATCACTAATCATGTGTTTTATCGCCGGCGGCATTCACGTTAGCGCCTATCCCCAAACCCTATTTCGCCGTCGAGGGGCAACCGAGGGCGGTCGCGGCGTTGCACCCCTTGGCCTCATTACCGACGATACGCCTCGCGGGAAACACCTTGTTTCCATACCTCCTCGCGCCGTCGCGGCTAACGAAGCATGCTTTGGGACAGGCCCTTGGAATACGCTTGGTATAAGACGGATCACTCATTACGAATAGTGATAACCCCAAGGTCACCACGAGCACTGAAGCTCTCGAAATGCCCACGGTAAACCTGTGTCCACGGTGACTATGTTATCCTAAAACCGGTCCCTTCAGCGCTAATATGAATAAGCAACCGTCCTTTATTTTCTTCCGCAAAGCGCCACATTGTTAAGCCCCCTCGACACCGACACGGCCGATCCCGGCAAAAACAATATCAATTCGGAAAGGGTGCAAAGTCAAGGGTAAACTTTGGACGGTATGAGAACTCGATGGGACCGTTTTGCGGAAGGAGATGGGAGGCAAGTAAAGTGCACATGTGCGTAACAGCAATGTAACAAAGCGTTGCTCTTAAGCAAATCGTACTACCACCCCTTTGTGCCTGGGTATACCCAATCCTATACCAAGGCAATCCGGTTCGGCTTGCTTCGAGAACGGCAAAACGGCGCATAACCGTCCCCCTCTTGTCGGCCGCGCCGGCATGTCTGCGTTTTATAGCCGGCAAGACACCCCCCCTTTTTTTTCGTATCGACAACAACCCGTGGGTTATGGGTTCCTTATCCCTAGGCACGCCAAAATTCTCAGCCCACGTTCGACGGTCGAGCCTAAAAATGTAACACCCCGGGGCCGATCGTACAAAGCCCCAACTTCCGTACAAGCAAAGGCGAGAAAAAGCGACGCCCGGTCGTGTCGGCAGTAACAACGGAACGGCCGAGCGTCAATAAGCTTTTTATGGTACGACCACAATGCCTAATTCACCGTCACGGTTTTCCATTGGGTCCACGTTCCATTACATGAACTGGATACCCCGCGAATAATCACCCCACCGTCCCCGGTGCCGGTGTCGCCGTCCGGGTCGTTAGTGCACTGCAGGTAGTAGCCATTGTTCCTGTTTTTGAGGAAAAAGTAGCCGTCGTCGGTTTCGACCTTTTGCCACTGGACCAGATTGCCGGTGCAGGTTGTAGCCACCCCGCGCACCGAAAGGGCATCTTCATTACCGCAGGTCTCCCCGGGGCCGGCCGAGACATCCGGCTGCGTATGAAGCTGCAGGTAGAGGCCAAACTCACGGTTCTTGAGGTAGAAATATCCATCCGTTGCCGGAACCAGTTCCCACTGCACCCAGGAGCCGATCTTGTCGTTATTCACCGCCCGAATGTTGCGCGCATCGCTGTAGTCGGTCCCGCCACAGGAGAAATTCGGGTAATAATCGGTAGTTTGGGTGCATTGGATATGCTTGCCGAAATTCCTATTGTAGAGGTATACATACCCATCGCTCTGTTCGGGCGGAGGAGTTAAGGACACCTCCTCGTAGCACCAGCGTGTCCAATCGCCGTTCCATGAATCGGGCCGCAGTTCAACCGGTGAGCCCTCATTGCCGTTGACCGGGCGAATATGCTTGCCGGTTTCCTTGTTCACAAGGAAAAAATAGGTATCGTCGTCGGACATGGTCTCCGACCACTGGGTCCAGTTTCCATTCCAGTCCGTCGTCACCATTTGCATTCGCGACTCGTCATCCGCGGTAATGGGTCTAAAGTACATACCGCTCTTTTTGTTCTTCAGGTAGAAATGACTTCCGTTGGTGACCTTTTCCCATTTGAACCAGTCATTATCCTGCTTTTCGGCGACCTGGAGTTCGGAGTCGAAATCCGCGGTCATTGGGCGGAGGTACTTGCCGGAGGCTTTGTTCTTGATGAAAAACCGGCTCTCATCAACGTCATCGGGCTCTCCACCAATGCAGTCAACATTGTTCTTGCCAATGTTGCTGAACCGATTGTCCCAATCGCCGCCATTGGTTGTGATGAAGACTTGCCACTGGTAGTCGTCCTCGGCGACAGGCGTATTGGCGTCGATATTGACATTGATGTTCTTTTTGCCCGATCCCGCCGACACATCGACTTTTTTGGCGCCGTATAAGGTCCATGGATCGTGATCGAGTTCGAAGTACACATAGATGTCGCGGTTGGATGATGCCTCGTAGTCGACTTCGATGGCATAGGTTTCACCCGCCATAACTTCATTCGGCGCCGACACGGCGTTAATATTATCGGCGTAGTCCAAGGACGAAGAGGTCTTCCACATGGAGACTGCGGGGTCCCCCTGGAGATTGTTTGAGATGAAATTCCACCGAGCACTACCTTCAACTGTAAAGTGCTCGGTATACCTCCCCTTGATCCCGTCCATGTAAGCGTCGGCAAGTTTATACTTGTTTTTACCACGGAATTCTTCGAGGAAATATCGCATTTGTCGGGCGGCCGCCCCCCCCTCCGAGTCGT
>WJJU01000052.1 GCA_014729595.1 Chitinivibrionales bacterium | reverse complement strand
GATATTACCGATTCGGGAGTAACCCGTTCGGTTCCCTCGACATCAATGAAAACCGAATCCAGGCCCAACGAACGAAATCGCTCGAGGTGCTGATTGCAGATCTTGTAGCCGCCGGCCAACAGCAGGTCACCCCGTGGCGTAAAGACGGATTCGGCGAGCACCATCCCCTCCGAAACCTCTTCGAGCTTATATCGTACCACGATCCCTCCCCTCGCTTTCCGAGCCCCTGGTTATAGCGAACAAGCTGAAGCGGTTAAGCGGGGAGCGATAATTATGCCGGCGTAACTCGAACGAGGGATCGTTATCAAACAACATTTTGATTTTACGAAAGATATTCATAGCAATCGTGATTTCAATCACAACCATATTCGGCTACCGCTAAGACAAAATTACTTAAACGAGTAATTTTGCCCGGTTCATATCCGGGCGTAAAGGTGGCAAAATGCCGGGCGAAAGGTAGGAAAGCTCTCTACGACCATGATGCCCGAATGTTCCAAAATGCTCTCAACAGCCTTCGAGACCGAATCGGAAACGCCGAAAGGGCTCGTTTCGGGTAGCAGGGTCCCCCATCGGTTTCGTGCTCACGACGCGTACTGCGTATCGGGCATCAGCCACAAAGAACACCTTCGCCGACGATTCGCCATAGTTCAAACGGATATCGGGCAAATACCGGGCTTAAGAGGGCACGGTTCCGTCGCTTTCTTGCGGATCCGCTCGCTATGAAGTATCTTGGTTTACCGCCCGCTCCCATGCGTTTCGAGAATACCCCACGGTAAGCAAAACGGAGGAACACCTTATGACCGATGGAACAATGGCCGCTTGCATCATAGATGACACCCCTCGTGCCACTATCGTGCCCAAGCCGCGACGCCGGGCCGGAGAAGTGTTGATACGAGTTACGCTTGCGGGGATCTGCAACACCGATCTCGAAATCGTTCGTGGATACGTACCCGGGTTCAACGGCATTCCCGGCCATGAGTTTGTAGGCGTTGTTGAAGAAGCGGATGATTCGCGGCTTGTAGGCAAAAGGGTCACGGCGGAGATCAACTGCGCCTGTGGTCAATGCGAGTACTGCCGCGCCGGCCTGGGCCGCCATTGCCCAACCAGAACGGTAATCGGCATTATCAACCGCGACGGATGCTTTGCGGAGTATATGGCCGTACCCCAAGAAAATGTCGTCGAGATTCCCGATACTATCTCCGCCCCCCAAGCGGTGCTTATTGAGCCGACGGCGGCCGCATTAGAGATTCTTGACCAGGTCACGATCGGGAAAACCATGAATGTGCTGCTTCTTGGGTACGGGAAACTGGGCATGCTCATTGCGCATACGCTCATTACCACCGGCTGCACCCTTACGATAGTCGGCAAACATCCGCGAAAAAGCCGATCTTGCGGCAACATTCCGGCCCACTACGTGCCTGCCGACGATTTTGTAGACGGACAATTTGACGTCGTAGTCGAAGCGACCGGAAATCCCGCGGTCCTCGAGCGCGCCATAGCGAACACCAAACCTCGCGGTACCCTGGTGCTAAAGAGCACGTATGCCGGCAACCCGCCCGTTAATCTCTCCCCGATCGTCGTAAACGAAATCACGCTTGTCGGTTCTCGTTGCGGACGCTTCGAAGCCGCCCTTGCGTTCATGCAAAATCATTATACACCCGTAGAACCGCTTATTCATAAAACATTCCCGCTTACGGACGCGGTTCAAGCGTTCACGGAAGCCGCGAAACCGGGCGCACTGAAGGTTCTGCTCAAAAACGAATAGTTGCCCACGGGTTCAGCACTACGGTTCACAAATATCTTTACGAAATAATGTAAAGCAAACGATGGACGATCATTCCGATGAAAGGCGGGCCCGGGGCGTTAAATTCATGGGCTCGGCCGCTACCATTTTTCCTACAAAAATTCCGGTTTACCCGCCGAACCGCATGGTTTTCAGTACGTCGCCCCCTCGGCACTAGTTTGCCCTTTTTTTACGCACCACCTCATCGGGCAAAACCCGACCTCCGTCACTCCCGGCTTGCCCCGGAATCCACAGGCGCGGCCAGGGTCATACTTGCTACTCACTTTCGGATGCCCGATCACGAGCGGCATGACGGAATGAAAAGCCAACCGTGTTTACGAGAGTGCGCACGCAACGCCGGTCAAGCGCGCGAGCCCCGTAGCGAAGGGGGAAGGAACGTCGGCCCGAAAGCACGCGCACCGTTCACCGAGTGCGACGCTTTGAATTCCGGCACAAGCTTTGCGGTTTGACGCCTTTCACGCGGCCCTCACCCGCGGCGCCGTGGAAGCGGGTTAATCATTCCTGCGAGCCTCATCATGCAAAAAGCCTTAAGAATTACCGGTGTGATTTTCTCAAAACAGTTCAAAGACTGCGCCGTCATGGTTATCGGCAGACCGTTGTCGGCTGGGCTTGGATTTTTTGTGAACATGATACTGGCGCGAAAGCTGGGGCCGGAGGATTTCGGGCTCTATTATTTGGCGATAACCACAATGATGCTTACGGGCCAATTCTGCGGCGGCAGTATCGCTCAAGCGGTAGTTCGATTTCATTCACACTATGTTACAAGGAACCCGGAGCGAGCCGCGCTCATGTTCAAGGTTGCGCTAAAGGTGATTTTGGCGGTTGGCGGATCTCTTTCAGTCACCGGCCTCTGCCTGTCGCGCCCCGTCGCTGAACTGATCACCGGCTCTTCCGCGTCGGCCGGATCATTTGCGTTCGCTTTTGTCGGGACGCTCGGGCTTAGCCTTTTTCAGTTTGTGCTGGCCGTGTATCAAGCTCATGAGTCGTTCCGGCGCCACATGCTTTTGGAGCTTTTGAATAATTTTTTGAAATTCGTTTTTATCGGTATCCTAATCGCCGTCCATGGTGCGAGTCCGACCTTATCCGTTTTAGCCTATGCGACAACCCCCTTTGTCGTCGCCACAATCGGCGCCTTCCGCATTCCTAAAAATTTTATGCGGGCGACGGGAGCCGAAAAACAGGTTTTTGGAGAGCTTATTCGCTTTAGTAAATGGATGATGCTGTCATTCGTGCTATTCTCCATATACGGGCGCATTGACATTGTCTTGCTGAATCGCTTTAAGGGAACCACGCAAGGAGGCGTCTACGCCGCCGCGACCGTTTTTACCTTGGCGCTGGAGATTCTGGCATTCGCCGTTTTCACCGTTATTCTTCCCCGCGTCAGCCGACTAACGACACCGGGCGAACTCAGAGGGTATGCCCGCCGAATACTCGCGGTGACGTTTCCCCTGACGTTACTGGTCAATTTGGTCCTCCTGGTAACGCTTCGTCCGCTGGTGCTTTCCATTCTATCGGAGCGTTACGCCCCGACCATCATTATACTGCGAACGCTCATTCCCGCATCGTCTACCTTTCTCATAGCACTGCCTTTGACGACGATTATCATGGCGCTTAACCGTCCAAGGCTTTTGGCCTTTATGGATTTTGCGGTTCTTATCGCGGTTGTCGGCGGTTGCGCCATTCTTATCCCCCGCTTCGGCGCCCCGGGGGCCGCTTGGGCGGTTTTGGGCTCAAAGCTTTTATTTCTTGCAATGGTTTTGTATTTCTCGTTTGCGATAACGACGGATCCACCCGCGCGCCGAGGCGATGATCCCGCCGAGAACGGTTCCGTCCCGAGATCATCCCATTCGTATCCTACTACCCATAGCCGGAACGTAAAAACATGCGCACAATCGAGAACACTGTAAAATCCGATATACGTAATCCACGCCTCAAGTACGGGATACCTGCATTGGCGGGTATCGGCATAGCCGCCGTGCTCCTTTTTGCGCCGACGAAGGCTGCCGCGGCCGCTATAATCGGAGCGCTGGTGACGAGCGGCATTTTCATGTGTCCCGAAGTCGGTCTTCTTGCGGCCATTACCTCGCTTCCGTTCGAAAGCCTCGGTCATTTCGCACGGATCAGCGAAACCAACGCGGGGTTCCAGGTACCGTCGGTCTTAAAAATCCTCGGTGCGTTAACCGCGCTGTCATGGGTTTGTAGGGTGTTGCGCAACAAAACGGCGCCTCGTCTCGTTCCTCAGGCGTATATAGTTGTCGCGACCATCGGTTTATGTCTCTTTTCGTATTTCTCTTTCGAGCCGACGGATCGTGCCCGCGCCGCCGGATACATCGTCGCGTACGTCGTATCTCTAGGCGTCATTATAGGCTCCGTCAACCTCATACGCACCAGAAAAATGATACTGGCGGTAGTCTTTGCACTCATTGCGGCCGGCACGGGGTCCGCCGCGCTGAGTTTTGCGCAACGCTACGTTCCCTCGTTACAAAAAGAAGCTAAAACGCTGGAAGACGATCGGTTCGGGCTTCACGGCGGCGTACTGGACCATTCCGAAGCCGAGACCCTCGGCGTAGTCATGCGAACTTCGGGCGGCATGAGCGGTCATGACTATATGGCGCTTTTCCTTGCGCTTACTATTCCGCTTACCATTTTCGGCCTCGAATCGGGGGTATCGCCACTGCGAAATTTTGTTCTTTTGGCCTTTTTGGGAATTCAGGTTCTCGCAATGCTTTCCACTCTTTCGCGCGGCGGAGCTTATATGCTCACCCTCGTTTTGGCGATAATGACGTTCAGGGGGGTCATAAAAGTAACCTGGCCCCGCGTTCTAACATTTTCTTTGGCCGTCGCGCTTCTGTTGCTGATTGTTGCCCAAACAACAATGCTTGATAGAATATTCGATGTAGAACATCTTCACAAAAGCAACAACATTCGTGGAAGAGTCGAACTCATGATGAGCGGATTCAGAATATTTGCGGTCCACGGAAAGCTGCTTGGCGCGGGACTCGGAAATTTCGATTCACTTTTGCCGAAGTTCAGCGAAACCATACTATACGAGTATGAGCCGAATAATGAATATATCCGCATTTTGGTTGAACTTGGCCTGATCGGCATTGCCCTGACGTTTGCATTGTTTTTCACGACACTTCGGGATCTCCGCATATCGCAGCGACTTTTCAAGCGCATGCATGACGTAACTCTCCATAACCTTGCGGTGACTCTCGAAGCGTGCTTTATCGGCTTTCTTTTCTACTCTCTCACTCAGACAACGATCTCGCGCAAGGAATGGCCCCTGGTCATGGGTCTCGCCGCGGTTTTGCGTTTACTAGCGATTAACCATGACGCGCCGCGGCATACTAAGAGATTGTTTGAAAAGCCCTCTCCGACCGTAACCGGCCGGGAACGGTGATAGTTTCGTTGGTTTCGATGCACAAGAAAGCTTCTCGTACAGTTCTTGGGAAATCCATACCCAAGGTTCTACTTGACTCGCATTTTCATCGATAAGGATTGGAATCGACATGAAACGCTTTTTAATACTATTTGCTTTGTGGCCCTTGACAGGAGTGCTATTCGGATGCCGGGCGAACCGCGATACCGAGACATTTTCTACAACATTTGAGAATCCAGACGAACTTCGATCGTGGGCGTCACATCAAAGCAGTCTTTCGCTTGGTCCGCGCCATGGATCGTCTTCGTCCGGCGCCGCCTTAGTGTGGCGATATACAATTCGTTCTCATTCATGGAATATGGCGACCAAACATCGATTTAGTTCTCGCTCCTTTTCCAACGCCGACGGCGTATCGCTGTGGATTCGCTCATGTCGCACGGGGGCGCTCGTCTTCCAATTCACCGAAGCGGACGGCTCAGTATACCGCCATTTCGCGCTTGCGTCAATGCTCGATACGACCTGGCGCCGTTTGTGCATCCGCTTCCAACATTGCACCCTTGACCCGGACGGCGTCGACGAGAACGGCGCTCTTGACGTGGACCAGATCCGCTCGTTCGACATTCTGGAACCCGGTGGGTTCACGGGTGACATACCCACCGGCGAAAGGACTGTTTGGGTCGACGACATAGATATATTGCCGATTTCCGAGGAACCCGTAACCGCCCCCGATAAAGCGCTTCGGCAACCCGTCACCGAGCATGTTCCTCTCCGAGTGACGAAATCCGCCGGTCGCCGATGGTATGACGACGTTCAGGTTTACGGTATCATTCCGCTTCTTCCCGATGAAGCACGGGATTTGAGCATAACCGTCAATGGCGTTTGGGGAGGGAT
>WJJU01000555.1 GCA_014729595.1 Chitinivibrionales bacterium | reverse complement strand
GCTTCGCTGGATTCCCAGGACATTGATCCCTTCCTCGCGCAATCCGGATTCATAAAGGCGCTTGCCCGTAAGCCAGTCGTTTTGGCGGACGGTGACCTCGGAAACCTCGTACCCGGCGGCAAGGTGCAGAACGCTTGCATAGTCCTTAAGATCGACATTGGTGTACCTACGGAGAAACCAGATAATCAACCGAGAAAGATGAACATCCACCCAGCCGCTTTTAGCGACTACGAACAATAAAACCACGCCGCCCATTAGAAACAAAACCCTGAACCACAGCGCGCTTCCATCATACGGGCGAATAAAACCAAGGACGAGAGAACTGATTGCGGTCACAAAACCCGCATTACCCAGAAGCATGAGCGTAAATGTCACGCGCCGCCGGAGTGGATGCCTGATTACCGTTTCCGCTTCGGCGGTGGTAAAGCCGACGCCGGTAAAGGCGGAGCGGGCCTGAAACCGCGCCACTTCACGCGACAGACCCGTATGCACCAGTACCACCGTTGCAATACGGGTAATTAGGATCGAAAAGCTAAGGATAACCAGCAACGAGAGTATGGCAACCATTCGCTATATCTTTCTCGTGCGACGGCATTTGGCGGTGTGAACTCAAACCATGTGCATTCGCTCGACTACATCATGGTGCTCTTCCAGGCGTTTACGGTTTCTGAAAAGAAATACTAAAGCAATGCCGGCAAGAAAACCGCCGACATGCGCCCAGAATGCAACACCGGCGCCGTCACTGCTGAGCGAGGGTATTGCGCCCAACACTTGCAGCAAAAACCAATAGCCAAGCATGACTATTGCGGGAACCGATACGCGCGTGATAAAAAAACCGAGAATAACCAGTAAATGGACGGGAGTGCGGGGGTACATAATTGCATAGGCGCCCATAACGCCTCCGATCGCCCCGGATGCGCCGACCATTGGTACGGCGCTATCGGGGTTGGCCAGTATTTGCGCCGCCGCCGCGGCGAGGCCGCATATAAGATAAAAAATGATGAAGCGAATTTTCCCCATGCCGTCCTCTACATTATTCCCGAATACGAATAGAAACCACATATTGCTTATGAGGTGAAACCATCCGCCATGCAGGAACATGGAAGACAGAAGTGTATACCATTGCGATCCGGCTTGGATAGCGCAGGAAACCCCCGGCCCTAACCTGGTTTCGGTGCCGGGCGGTATCGTTCCAAGCAGTTCTCCCGGTGTTAATCCAAGATCGCATATTGATCCAATCAAGGCTGCGCGGGAGCCAAAGCCCTGGATAAAAATCCATGCCGCTACATTCAGGCCGATCAGCCCGTAGGTTACGTATGGCTTGCTCAATGTAGGATTGTCGTCGCCGATCGGAAACATGCTATCCCCTTCGCCTGTACATCGCCCTTTGTTTTTATAGATTATAAGCAATTTCAGTGCCGGAAATGAGCATTACGAATACTCCGGAGCCAATCAAGGAAGCCTTCATGATTTCGGGAAAGGGGGTTTGCGGAAATGGCAAGAGCCGGCTCTGGGTGGGGATAGGTGGCGGGCATGGAGTAGTATGCACCTCACCCCGGCGTTGAAACAGTTCCTCGGTATTCAAGCTCGAGTCAGGCGACGGCTCTCATGCTGTTCATCTTACCCATTTGAAAGGCTGTCGCAAACCATTATGCGGTTGCAGTGCGGAACAATATCGGCAACCCGCCGATGAGGTTCCTCCGGTGCTAGTCTATATAACCACTCGGAGGTCCTTTGCTGGGCCGATTCGTTCACGTCTTGCGCTCGGCGTAGGACGCTTGCACGCTTCAGACGGCCCTTGGAACAATCGATTGTTCGCGATGTTCTCCCGGACTTCGCATCTTAACTATGGCCTTTCGCAACGCATGAGGCGCCGCCATGACTTTCTGCTATGCTCGGGTGCTTAGCCGAGCAATGTCACCGGCGCGGCTCGGGCGTATGGAGCGACGAGGCCTTCTCGGACCTAACGGATGCGAGCCTTCTGATCGCTCTTTCGCATCTTAAGTCGCAAAGCGCAAAAAATGGTCAATGTTTGATTGTGCTCAATATGGTTCGCAAAGTGCAAAGCGAAATCCGTGCGTCGCGGCATGGCGCCTTGACTACGAATTCCCCTCTCCGCCACTTTCATTCCCCGGTTGAGGGAATGCGAACCCTTTGGGACCATTCCATTAGGTCCCCTGTGCAGTCACGCCTCGGCAGTGAGTGTAGATAACTCACCGCCAAAGCATGCGGACTTCCGTAGTACGGTGCTAGTCGGCTTGTATATCGAAAGATTATGAGCCGTAGCTTTGGGCTGGGCGACGTTCGCGAGCGATGTTCACGCGCAAGGTGCGACCGCCGAAATCCCTTTCGTTTAAGCCGGTAATAGCCGCATCGGCATTGTCCATTTCTACAAAACAGAAACCGCGCGAACGCCCGGTCTCTCGGTCGGTGATGATGCTCACGTCATGCACCTTACCAAACTCTGCAAACAGGTCACGGATCTCTTCTTCGTTCGTCCGGAAAGGGATATTCCCAACATACAGTCTCTTAGCCACAAGGGCCTCCAGCGGAAAAGGTGTACATATTCCCGTGTTGTATTATGCACGGGAGGTTAATGGTAGAGGTCCCGATACTTGGATATCGAGACGATGGTGTTATTTTATATGTCTTTTTTCGTAATTCTTGATCATGCCGCACGGTCGACCTTACAACGGCGGCCGACTTCGGTATCAAATAAAGCGGGCTACGTTTTATCACCGTTATGGATGAGCAATTACTTACTTGGTATGGAATGGAATACGCCTTATGCATTTTGATAGGTAGTGTGCTATTTTTGTAGCCAAATAGATGGCTGACGGAAAGAGATGTTTAGAAGAGTCGGTGCCGGGAGAAGCGCGTTGCCGGAGTCTCCGTGACGACGGGTACTCGTCTGAGACCTACAACGAAGGAACCTGGCCGGGCAAATCTCCTTGGATAAATATCGACTGTTCGACTTGATACCTGGTGTTGTCAACCTACGTCCGTTGACGGCATCAAGCCAGGTCATACACCGGTAAATATAAATACTGTATGATAAAATGCAAGTCTTTTTTTATTTTTCGGCGGATTGCTCCCGAATCCCATCTGAGAGCACCTCTCATTTAAGGCGATTCAGGGCCGGCGAACAGTTGCTTGCAGCGGGTGAATACGGTCAAATTTATGAGGGCCTTGTCTGGAGAGCATAATCATTGTAGATTAGAATCGGGGAAATCTTTTTCGCGCTTCGCCGTCGGAGCTTGCGGTGCCGTGACTTTGGGGAGGATACATGAAATTATTTGGCCGAAAACGAAAAAGATCTAACGACACCGGCTGCGAGGTCGGCGTCACCGAAGCGAAGGCCCTTATAGACAATGCAATGGATGCCCAGCGTGCCCTCCTGGCGGTCCAGGAGATGCTGGTGACTAAGGTATTTGATTTTGAAGGCGCCGATGCGGAGCTTAAACCTATCGTGGAGCGTATGCAGTGCACCATTCGAGCCTGCCTCGGTGATGTTAGGCTAGTAGCTGACGGAGCGGCGAAAGAACCGTCTGACGGCGGCAAAGCGAACGACGGAGGTGAAGAAGGGATGACCATGTGGGGAACCGAAGGATCGCGGGAAATTTCCTCGATGGAACCCTCGGACGAACGCACGGAAAACGAAGGAATCTGCGCGGAATCAACGGAAAGAATACCGACCTCTGAACTCAAGCATTTATTGGCGGACGAAATACCGGATATATCGTGCAATGTCGGTGAGGTGGATGCCGCCGATCGCGAACTTGTCGAGGGAAGTGAAATCGGTGATCTTCTTGATGCTCTTGGGGCCGGGAGCGATGATGAAATGTTTGGCGAAAACATTGAGCCGGCCTCGGCCGGCGAGGACGGTGAGGTGAAGAAAAACCGAAGGACTGATGAAAACAACTCATCGGATGATGTGATTGATCTGGATGATTTGGTCAAATAACGCTGGAATAGCGTCGGTGTGTGTCCCGGGAGGTCGGTAAAGGTTTGGGCTGTTCGAGGTTCGTTTCGTGTACGACGTATAGCAGGCAAACCGCCGTTTCACAGTTTATAGGAGATAGGCAACACAATGGTTAAAAGCGAAACCGTAGGACATGAGGGTGAGGGCACTGTTTCCTCCAATGGTGAAATTATGCGGAGGGCGCGCGAGGCACTTAAAGGAAAATGGGGCCCGGCCGTCGGCGTCGTTTTTGTGTACTTCGCAATATCGACGGGCATCGGTATCATCTATCCCAAAACGGGCTGGATTGTATCGACGTTCGTTTCCGGGCCGTTTACGTTGGGGCTCTCGATGTTTTTTATCGGAATAGCACGGGGAGATACGCCGCCACTTACCCGCATGTTCGAAGGCTTCAAACGATTCCCAACGGCATTGGCAACCTATCTACTGATGATTCTCCTCATAATTTTTTGGCTTCTTCTTCTAATAATACCCGGGATTATTGCGAGCCTGTCATATTCCATGACCTTCTATATCTTGGCCGATGACGAACAAATAGGTCCGATGGATGCCATTAATAAAAGTAAAGAAATGATGAAAGGCCATAAGGTCAGGTTACTGATGCTGATGCTGCGGTTTCTTGGGTGGGCTTTTCTGTGTGTGCTTACACTTGGTATAGGATTCTTGTGGTTGACCCCGTATGTGAACACATCGGTTGCGGCCTTCTATGAAGAGATCCGTCCCGATAGCGCTGCGCGGGAAAGCATCTCGCGGTGGTTATAGGGGCGCCGCTTGGCAGTCCTGCTCCGCATCGTTGTTGCTGCGCAAGAATTTGGGATTGTTACCGGCGATTACGACGGTTATTTCTCCCTTGACCTTCGCATCCCGGAATCGCTCACTTAGCTCCGAGAGCCATCCTCGTGCTGTTTCTTCGTGCATTTTCGTCAATTCCCGGCATACGGCCGCCCGCCGATCACCGAGTACCGCCAAGGCGTCGTCTAAAAGCTTGCTCAAGCGAAATGGGGATTCATAGAAGATTAGCGTGTGAGGTAAATCACGGTCCTGCTCCAAGTACCTCTTTCGCGGCCCCGGCTTTCTTGGCGGAAAACCTTTAAAAGTGTAGCTCGAAGTGGGAAGCCCCGAAACCACCAATGCAAGCTCCACCGCATTGCCCCCCGGTATTGCGGTCACACCATAACCTCTGTCCGCCGCTTGCGAAATTATCCGATAGCCGGGATCGCTGATTCCCGGCAGCCCGGCATCCGAGCAGAGACCGACATCTTTTCCATGGCTCAAAAGATCAAGGATTTGTACGGTGGCCCGTTCTTCGTTATGCTCGTGGTAGCTCAACAATACTTTGGGCGGTTCGATCCCATAGCGCTCCAAAAGCCTGCGCGTATGCCGGGTGTCTTCACAAGCCAGCGCCCGAATATCACCCAAAACATGAACCGCTCGATATGTTAGATC
>WJJU01000554.1 GCA_014729595.1 Chitinivibrionales bacterium | reverse complement strand
GGGGGGGAGGAGCGGCGGCGCGAACCCGACGACGAGGGTAATGCGGATGAGTCGCCCAACGATGTTCCCCAATCGGAAGGCCGGCCGGCCGACGAGGAAGAAGCGGATACCCGGGAACAAACATCCACTGAAGAGTCGGCTAACCACGACGATGCGAAGGGGGCGCGGCCTGAACCGGATTTCTCTGAAGCGCCTCCATATCCGAAATCCGTCGTAAAGACCACGCGCGGCAGGGTAATCGGAGAGTACTATTATGATCCGAAAGTGTACAAAAATCACCGACACTACATATATAACAGTGAGTTTTTCTGCAAGAGGATCGAAGGGGCCGTAGCGAAGCTCAAAACGGCGTTCAGTCGAAGCACGTATGGTGAAGCGCGACAAATGATCGAGGATGCATATAAGCGGGTGGCGGATAACCCCTCGCTTCATTTCGAAGTGTCGACGAATGAAATCCTCAACGAAAACACCTTGAGACAAATGTTGGACGGCTTGAAAGTGAGGCGATTTGAAGAATGCGCAAAAGTGTGTGCTCGATTGAGAGCCAAAATCAATACTATGGGAAGCAACTACAGGGTACTTCTCAAAGAACAGATGTCGCGATTGTGTGAAGTGTAAGCCAATGTTTTCTATGTATAGAGTAGCCTTTGTCGCCGTGTTTCTCCTATCAATGTTCCGTCCGATGACGGCGGTTCCGGACGAAGAAGTGGATACGATATCCGCCGAAATTGTCGAGAGCGCCTCGGATTCGTCCGTAAGCGACAGTATGTCATCAAGTCTGAGCGATACCGGCCCAAGCGCAACTTTGACTACCGCCGCGGAGGAATTCGCCGGCACTGTTGATACGGTCGAGCACGACGATTCGGGGGATTTTTCCCTGCCGGCGATTTCTACCACCGACAAACCGCGATTCAGGAAGCGATTGAAAGCAGTTGTAGGCCGTCTTTGGGCGGCAATGGCCGATAGTGCCGCCGTGCGGGCGCTGAAGACGTATGCGCTTCGGGCCGGTATTCTGCTCTTATCGCTGGCTGTTATCGCCGCGGCGGTGCTGTTCTACATCCAGAAAGCCGAAAAACGGCGGTTCATGACAACAACAAGGTTGGCGATTATGGACAAGGAAGTTCAACGCACTTGTCGTTATATCGAGAAGAACTTTGATAATCCCGATCTCTCGCTGGACATGATCTGCGCCGACTTGGTTACCGGTCAAGCTTTTCTCGAAGCTCTTTTTGAAGAGGAGTTGGGAATGTCCGTTGATGATTTTATCGCCCAGGTCAGAATCAACCGCGCAAAGCAATTGCTCAACAGGGATCCGGATCTTTCGACCGACGATCTTGCCGTTCAAACCGGATTTACCGATAACGAAGAGCTTCATGCCACTTTTACAGCCGTTGCCGGGGTTAGTCCGGATGATTATCGCGAGTCCGTGCAGACGGGTGTTCTTGGTGCGACAAGAGGTTAGAAGCGGTTGCATAAATGCGACCCCCGCAAAGCGGGACGGCGGAGCGCGACGGGGCCGGATCTGAGGCGGGCGAGAGGCGGATACCGGCCGTATACAACGATCGAGCAGCGATTCGGAGCCCATGAATGAGCGGAGATCCCGCTTGGCGGACGCAAGGCAGTTGGCGGGGGAGGCCCACTGTGTCGAGCGTAACTGGATGGGGGCTTGTCCCACCCCACAGCCGGCGAGAGTATTTCTGAAACGGCTTCTGGTCAAATCATCTATGTTTGTTTTGCGATGGAGATCGTCCAACTTGAACCTAATTGATATGATTCGGCGCCGACGGGTAATCGTGGCGGTGATCTCTTTTTGTTTTGCCTCCTCGTTGGGTGGGAACCCCGCTCTTGGAGCCGAAGCGGACTCATTTGCCTATGACTGGCGTATAATGGAATCCTGCGATACGATGGATCTATTTATTCGTGATCAACATGTCGGCGTGCTTCATCATACTTTTCGGGCCGATTCTTTGAAAGAGCATATTCATGTACAAACCAAAATTACCGTGCAGGGAGGCGCGAAGGCGGCGGGAGCCTCCGCAATGGACCTCACTGAAACCTATTGTTACAACTTGTCCGGCGAGTTGCTTAGTGCCGAGCAGGAACTGATCAGTCCCGCGGGCCGGACGCTCTGGGAACTCAATTCCGATAGCGCCGGCGAATGGGTACTGGGGGTAACGACGGGGGGAGAGACTAAAAAGAAGAATGTCCTCGAAGTCAAAGACAATCTTCGAAGCGAATACCGTATGCGGCGGGGTATCGTGCGGAGGACCTTCGAAAAGGGGGATCGCCTGCGTGATACCGTGTTCAATATGATGGCGGGGAAGCATACCTGTGTTGTCGCGGAATGCATTGCAACGCCGGAGGGCAAAGAGGGCGGCAGGTGGGTATTCATCAGTCGCGATGAAATGCTGGGGCGGGAAGAGCGGCTGGAAATGGATAGTGCCGGAAGACCTATGCTTCAAGAGATCTCGCCACTATTTGTGGCGCGGCGACGGAGCGGGTCGGAAGAGCATAGGAGGCATGCGGCAGCGGGCGCGTTGAGCGATCTTTTCGTGATTCGTAAGGGCCTGCGCCCTAAGGGTACAACGGTACATGTTCGGTTGGATGACGACATAGTGCTTGATGACTCCGTCGGCCTCTTTTATAACGCAACCGATAGTGGTTACCTGCTGATCCGCTTGCCGGACTCATGCGGCGAAGGCGGGGGCAATTCCGGGGGAAGCGCATATTTAGGGGCTACGGTTACCATGCAGGTTGATCATCCGGAGATTGCTCGTTTGGCCCAAAGGCTCAAAAAAGACATGGCGAGCAGTTGTGATATCGTCTCGCATTTCACCACTTATGTTCATACGGCGATCGAGAAGCGAAATGTAGCGACCTTTTCGAGCGCCCTCGAGACGCATCGGGCAGGTTTTGGCGATTGTGGAGAGCATGCCGTGCTTTTGGGCGCACTATTGCGAGCCGCCGGAATACCTGCTCGAGTAGTTTTGGGGCTGGTCTATGTTCCCGAGAAGCGGGGGTACCTTTATCATGCCTGGGTTATGGCACTGACGGGCGAGAAGTGGGTCTTTTCCGATCCTGCTATGGGGCGGTTTCCGGTGGCTGAGGGGCTTATTCCTTTGCTTATCGACGATACGGGGGAAAAGGCAATGCTTTTGGGGAAGATGATGGGACGGGTGGAGATAGCCTACAAGTGATGAAAAGTTGCGCGGGAAATGCGCCGTGCACTTGCTCCGCCGAAGGGAATAACCTATTTTGTTGTGCTCGCTGCTTGATGCGGCTTTCGGAGTGTAGCTCAGCCTGGCAGAGCGCCACGTTCGGGACGTGGAAGCCGGAGGTTCAAATCCTCTCACTC
>WJJU01000553.1 GCA_014729595.1 Chitinivibrionales bacterium | reverse complement strand
GTTGTACTTCTCTTCTTATTTGCCTCTTCTTCGGCCCGCTTATTGGATAGTTCTCGAGCGGCGTTGACCGATCGTGTAATCGACGATGTCATTGATTGTAAATTTACACGTGCCATAGCCGCGGCGGAGTCACTCTCCCGGGTCGATACAATAGATCCGCTGGGGCCTTTGTTACACCTTTTAGCGTTGGGACTACGCGATCTTGATTTTGACCTTTTTTTGGACAGCACCGCTTTTTTGGAGACATACGCAACAACACTTGCCCGAACACAAAACTATGAGCGCAATAACGGCCGAACAAGCTACTCTTTGACCGTCGCGGGTATCGCCAATGCCGCACATGCCTCGTATTATCTTCGTCGGGACCGCTACTTTGCGGCTATTGGAAGCGGTCTGGAAGGCATGAAGAAACTCGAGAGTGCTCGAAAACTCGACTCAACGAACGTAGATCCAAATTTTTTCTTAGGCGCTTATGAATACGCCAGAGGTGAACTGAGGAAAAAACTATGGATGGTATTGTTCTGGTATCCGGGCAGCAGGAGCCGCGGCATAGCTCGTCTGAATGTTTGCATGCGGGAAGCTCAACTAACGGCTACGGGAGCTAAGATGGCTCTTGCCGATATTTATGTCAAAGAAAAAGAATTTGCGAAGGCGTGGTCGATAATCCAAGAGTTGTACCGCGAACATCCTCGAAGTCGTTTTGTAATGTGGAGTCAGGCGAAATATCACGAAGAACGAAAAGAGTTCGTTAGGGCCGCCGAGGTCTACGCTCGTCTGGCGGCTTCGTATGAGCAAGAGCATCATGGACGCTACAATGTTTTGGTGACCAGAATGAAGCAAGTGGAAGCTCTTGAACAGGCCGGTAATGCAGGGGCCGCCGTGAAGGTCGCCCAAGAGGCCGTAAAGGTCAATTGTCCCGCCGAAGGGGAGCCGTGCCGTGAAATGTGTGATGAAATGGGTGATTTGTTCCGGAGGTTGAACGATGGCGGTTAACGTGGATGAGCGGCGGTGCGATCGTTGCGGCGCCTGCGTCGGCGTTTGTCCGGCTGATGCGCTTATGTTGGCCGATTCGCTCGAGGTTGTGTGCACGCTCTGTACGAATTGCAATCGGTGCGTCGGTATCTGCCCTTTCGGTGCATTGTCTCTGAAGATAGGATCGGAACTAGAGAATGGCTGAGGATAATTGCTTCGATGTCGCCGTTGTGGGAGCCGGTCCCGCCGGAGCGCTTGCCGCCCACTATGCCGCCCGAGGAGGCGCGCGCGTTGCGCTGTTTGAGCGCAAAAAGCATGTTGGGGTTCCGGTTCGGTGCGGCGAGGGCGTCGGGTTGAAAGGCTTTTCGCAAAGCATCGAGGTCGATCCCGCTTGGATTCTAAGCACCATGACAAAAGTGCGAATGATTTCTCCCGGCGGTATCGAGGTAGGTATCGAGAATATCGCCCCGAGCTATATCGTTGACCGAACCAAAATGGATGCCGATTTAGTGGAAGGGGCGCGAAAAGCGGGAGCGCGCTACTTTCCGTCGACGCACGTACGCTCGGTTAAGCGTGAAGAAAACGGCGATTATCGCTGTTTTTTTTCGGGGCAGAGTATAAAGGCACGATGCGTCATTTTGGCCGAGGGCGTTGAATCCAAGCTGGCGCGCGGCTTGGGGTGGAAAACGCACCTGGCGCCTGAAGACATCAACGTATGCGCGTTCTGTAAGGTAACCCACCAAAGCGTTGCGAATGATACCTGCGTTTTTTATATGGGACGGAAAATTGCTCCCGGGGGCTATGCGTGGATTTTTCCGCGCGGAGACGGGGTTGCGAATGTTGGACTGGGTATTCTTGGATCGTTGAGCAAACCGGGTTTGGCCCGAAATGCACTGGAAGATTTCGTTAATTATGTTTTTCCGGGTTCCTCCGTGTGGGATACTCATTGCGGGGCCGTACCGGTCGGCAAGTGGTTACGGCCGCTTGTTCGTGACGGGGTGATGATAGTGGGGGATGCCGCACGCCAAGTACATGCACTTACCGGCGGCGGAATCGCTTACGGGCTGCTTGCCGGAAAAATGGCCGGCACCATTGCCGCCGAGGCGCTTCGAGACGACGCCGTTAACTACCGTCACCTTCGGCTCTACGAAAAACGATGGGCTTCCGGTTTTGGAAAGCAGCAGTTGCGTTCATGGGCGCTTAAGTCGATGGCGCTTACATTCAGCGACGATTACTTGGATCGAATCGCGCGTATCCTCGCCCGCCGCGATCCGGGGAAACTGGGGTATTTGGCTGTCTTTGCTCGTGCTTTTGCGCGCAACCCGCTGTCGATGATGAAGGCAATTATGTTGTTCCGATGAGGGTGCGGGAAACGTATACTATTTATAGGCGGCGATTCGGGACAGGTGGAGAATTCGTGTGGTGGCGGCTGATCGACTGTTTTGTGGAATAGAGCGAAAGATGGAATGGGAAATCTCGAAGTGTGGGAGAATGGAACGCTATGAGCATATTGCAGCGACTCGCTGGAATTAAAGATCTCCCAACCTTGCCGGAGATTGTGCTTCGGGTGCAGAAGTTAGTCGGTTCCGATGAAGCCGATGCTCGGCGGATGGCTCGGATTATCCAGCAGGACCCCTCGCTTGCTTCGCGCATACTTCAGGTTGCCAACAGTGCCTTTTATACCACCCCGACATCCCGAATATCGTCCGTAGCGCTTGCCGTTACACGGCTTGGAATGCTTGAGGTACGTAATATCGCCCTGGCGGTCAATATTGTCGCACACTTCTCGGGACGCGGAAGTACCCTGGGGTATAAAGGATTCTGGCGTCATTGTCTAACCGCGGCATATCTAAATCAGGCTATTTTCGAGATGATCGAGGGCTCCGTAGATAAAGAGCTGTCGCAACAGCTCTTTATGGCCGGCCTTCTCCATGACATAGGCATCTTGGTTCTCGATCAGTTTTTTCATGACAGTTTCGGCCAAGTCGCTCGTGCGGCGATTTCCGAAGAAGTATCGTATCTTCAGGCCGAAGAAAAAGTGCTCGGCGCCGAAGCGCATCCCGCCATCGGAGGGGCGCTCCTGGAGCATTGGCGATTCGACCCTACGGTTGTTGCGGCCGTCCGATACCATCATGCGCCCGAAAAGGCGCCGCTGAAGCACCGCGCGGCGGTGTCCGTGACTTACCTGGCGGAGCATACGCTTTGCAACAGCCGAATCGGCTCATTGGAGGGTACAATGCCCGATCCGCCCAATGAAACATGCTGCGGCATTGCAATCACCCCCGAAGTACGCGAGAAGTTGCTTGAAAAAGCGGAGACTGAGGTGGAGCGGGCAGATCTGATCTTGACTCTCGACAGTGGCGGACGGACGGGGCTCTTGCGACCGGTGTAGTGAAAAAAACGCTCGTCGGAGCGTGCGGTTTGGGTGTTTTCGAGAAGTGAATGTCAATCCGCAATCAAGTGTTTCGAGCCTCATTTTCTTCTTTGAGAGCACGCTGATATTTTTCTTGTTTTTCGAGCAAAGCGCGCCAATCCTCGCTTTTGGGTAAAGCGGATCTCCGAGCCGTTTCGATGTGCTTGCTGATTTCTTCAGTGAATCCATCAAAGGCAAATACATTTACACTGCCTTTAATGGTGTGAAGGATGCGCGCAAGCGCCTCGTAGTCGGCCGCCTCGTGTGCCCTTTCCGCTTGTGAGACCAAATCTTGCCATCGGCTAACCAAAATATCGTTTAGTTCTCCAAAAAGCGCCGGATCATTACCGAGCGCGGCAAGACGTTTTTCGTAGTCGGCGGGCGCTTGTTCTTTGGGGGAGAAGCCGGCCGGGAAACGGCGTTTGGGCTGGAAGACGATACTTGTGTATGAGCCGCCAACTCCCGCAAAAGCTCGCCTACGGAGACCGGCTTCGCAACAAAACTGTCCATGCCCGCGGCGGTGCACCTCTCCCGCTCACTTGGGCTCGTTCCGGCGGATAAGGCGAGGATTGGTAAACGGCCACCCTCTCGTGCTTCTCGTTCGCGAATCTTCCGGGTAGCCTCCAACCCATCCATGACCGGCATCTGTATGTCCATAAGCACGGCATCGTAATTACCGCTTTCCGCCAGCTCACAAGCTTCACGTCCGTTGGAGGCCAAGCCGACCTGGTGTCCGTGTTGAACGAGTGTTCGTTGTATAAAAACCTGGTTGATTTCGTTGTCTTCTACAACAAGCACCTTGAGGGATTTCGTCGTTTGCGCCGGAGTGGGAGCATCATAGTGGTGGGTGTGTCGAGGAACGACCGGTCCCAAAGACTCGCCCGCCTTCGGGGGGAAGTCTTGCTCTTGCTCGGCATCCGTGCGAGGGAAGGTGTGAAACGTAGTAATCTCTCTTTCCGTCAGCAAAGCGCGAAGATGATCGGGGAAAACCGGTTTGGGAAGTACCGTTACTTTGGCGAGTAGTGAATCGCCTTGACATAGAGTGAAGCGGCTCGGAGAAAGAAAGACGGCTATGCGAGTCTTGTCAAGGCGCTCGGCGAGGTCGGCGATAAATTCAATATTCGGCACTTGTGCCGCGGGTATGTCGAAGAGAAGAATGCGGTGCTTGCGGCCGATACTTGCTGCGGCTGCGGAATTATGGACACGGTGAAAAGGGATCGCCCAATGCGTGAACCAACGCGTTGCCTGCAACAAATTCGGGGCTTCAGGTTCGCCGATAACCAAGACCGGTCGCGTCTCCGGAGGTTTTTCGCATTCGGGCAAATGAGTCGTGGATACGGAAAACGGCAATGTGCAATGGAATGTGCTGCCTTTGGATTTATCGCTCTCGACACGAAGCCGGCCGCCGAGAACGCGGGCCAGCTTGTCCGCAATGGCAAGTCCGAGTCCCGTTCCTCCGTACTGACGGTTTACCGAGCCGTCTTCTTGAGAGAATCGGTCGAAAATATGCGACAGGCTTTCGGATGAAATGCCGCGCCCCGTATCTTTGACGGCGAAGTGGAGGTGGATGAGTTCGCCTTCACGGTCCCGCAATTCACAAAGCAGCTCGACTACGCCCTTCTGCGTGAACTTGACGGCGTTGTCCAGAAGGTTGCCCAGGATTTGCCGCAGGAAGGTGATGTCGCCGATGAGCGTGCGAGGCAATGAGGGATCTATGCCGCAAGAGAATTCTAAGCCCTTGCGATCAGCCTGAATTGCCGGTCCGGCGCATAGATTGAGAAGGCATTCGTGAAGGTCGAACGGCGCGGGAGACGGTTCCCGGCGACCGGCGTCTAATCTTGAAAAGTCAAGAACATCATTCACCAGGGCCAGAAGCGTTCCGCTCGACCTCAGAATCATATCGACGTACCAGGCATGCTCCGCCGACAGCGTGGAACGATTGAACAGAGACGCTATACCGATGATGCCGTTGAGGGGGGTGCGGATTTCGTGTGACATGTGCGAAATGAACTCATTCTTGGTCTCGTTGGCTTGCCGAATTTTGGCGTCGGCTTCGCCAAGGCGCTTCTCGAGTGCCGCAATACGCTCATTTTCCGGCATGGCCGCACGAATTTCATCCAGTCGAATCGCGTAAACGTGGATACTGCCGTCCGATTGGCGCTGAACTTTCAGTATTAGCTCGACGGCGGTTCCGTCTCGCTTGGTGATCGACCAATACCGCCAAGCCGCCTTGTCGGTGATCTCCTCTTGTACGGCGGGAAGGAGGGCTGCCAATGATGTCGAATCGGTCCGTTGCTTTTGATCCGACGATGATAAGGGGACCGGAGTCGACGTAAAATCGAACAAATCTTTGAAAATCGCGTTGGCATGGCGAACGACGCCGTTGGCTATTGTGCAGAAACCCAGTGGGCATTGATCATACAAACTTTGGGGGAACGGCAATGATGTCATTGTGGAAACGACTCCGTATCGCGGACTTAAAATACACGTTCACGGTCGGCACTCGTCTCAATCCTCGGCCCGAAGTGAGCATACTGTAACGATCGGAAGCTGATATCGCAATAGGCGACGCGGAACTTTTCAGTGTCGTCCACCGAACGTTTTACAGTGTAGGTATGGTATCGATCGGACGGTACCGGAAACTCTTTTTTGCAGCCGAACGGCGGCGATAACCGACGATATCAGGTTCATCGTTAGATTATCGCATAAATGGACCCAAAACGCAAGCCGCGTTCACGGCCGAATAGAGACCTATCTCGTTTTCGCCTTTTACGTGCCTTCGTCGGTTATGGTTCCCGGTGGAGATTTCGGGTTTTATCGAGGTACCTATGCGGAGAAATTGTGCATCCCAACCCCGGCCGTATGCGCGATATCGGAAAAAAATAGAATCCTTACTTTGCTTCAGACCCGCCGCGTCTACGATATTCTTAAAAGCTGAACCGAAAAGTCACACGTATCAACGACCGGCTACGAATTGCGGTGGTTTAGGGAGGGCGTCAATCATCGAACGGTACACCGGCTCGTGATTTGGTTGAGCCGGCCTCTTGCCGGTACGCCCGTCTTAGCCATAGTGTCGCAATGATTCTCGCTTGCTCTTGATTATGACCGGACTCTTTGAATAAGTTTTCGGCGGTTGCTTTCGTATGTTTTCGGCCGGTTCATCGTGCGATGCGTTTTCCGTTCGATGATGTGTCGACATATTGCCGGAGGATGCGCAAGAGTTTGTTGCCGAATGACGGCACCGGCTATCGAATCGTCTCGCATGTAACGGTTATCGGGCGGAATGCCGCATTGCGATGCGGCGGTGACAACGTTGAGACCATGAGCAATACAAAAGGACCTATCTTATGAATCCGCATAACGCCACGGGCACGGAAACGTCGGAGCCGAGACGAATACCGCGACGTATTTATGCGATTGTCGCCATTCTGGCCCTCTCGCTGACGATAACGGCCGCCTATGGGGTTTATATGACGAATATGGTCGTTGCCGGGTATGTCCCGTTCATAGATGCGGCTATGGAGATTCGGTTGGCCGTGTCTCAGGCTCATGGGGAACATCTGGCATTGATAGCCGGTGAATCCGAAACGACTACGGAGAATGTTGTCGCTTTTCTCGACGACGCGCAGTGGTATGCCCGAGCGATTCTGGAGGGTGGTGTCGGGGAGGAGGGCGTGTTCGTGGCGGTAAGAGACCCGTCGATACGAAGCAAGGCGCGTCGGGTTCTCGCCGACCTCGACCGCCTTGAGGAAAATGTATCCACGCCACCGGCAAACGAAGCGGATGAGCGCGCCCATTTACGCCTAAAAGAGCACAATCAACTTCTATCGAATATCGAAAGCATGACACGGGAGATTGAGCGGGAAGCGAAAAACTTGGTTCAACGACGCTATTACCAGCTTCGTACACTTCAGATTGTGCTGTTGCTTGCAACGGTACTTATCGGTTTGGCGGTTCTGTTTTTATTGCATGCCTACGGTAGGCGCCGCACGCGGGAATTGGAACTCTCTCAAAAATTGAACATGGATTTGGCGGCCGCCAACCGACAGCTTCAAGACAACGAACGGCAATTGCGTGCCACCAACCAACAGCTTGGGGCTAATGAGCAGCAACTGCGGGCGGCCAATCAACAGCTAAGGGCAAATGAACAGCAGCTTCGCGCGAATGAACAACAACTTCGTGCAACCAATCAGCAGCTTCAAGCCAATGAACAGCAATTGCGTGCGGCAAACGAACAGATACGCGAGAGCGAAAAAAAGTATCGCTCCTTTGTGGAAAACCTTCCCGGGATAACCTTTCAGTGTGATTTGGACCTTGTTCCTTTGTTCATGCATGGAAGAGTTCAAGCGATAACCGGCTATAGCGAAGAAGAATTTATTCGGGGTGAACAGCGGTGGGATCGGATGATATTGCCCGAAGACGCGGAACGCATCAGAGAAACCGCCGGTGATCTTCGCGAGGCTTCACACGTGTCGCTCGAGCGTGAATATCGTATAGTGACCGGGAATGGTGATGTGCGTTGGGTGCGCGAGGCAATACAGAATGTATGTGACTACGAGGGGCGTCCAAAGTTGATACAAGGGCTTATAATCGACATAACGAAACGACGACAAGCCGAGCTGGCCCTCGCCGCGGAGCAAGATCGAGCGCGCGAGTATTTGTCTATTGCCAATGTGATGATGCTGGCTCTCGACTCCGAAGGACGGGTGACGATGATCAATCGGAGGGGAGCCGAAATTTTAGGTCGACGCGAGGAGGAGATCATCGGAGTCGATTGGAGCGCGACCTTTATTCCGGAGCGCTGTCGAGACAGTGTTGAGGAATCCTTTAAGCGCCTGGTCCGTGGCGAAATGGAGCCCGGAGGGCCGCACGAGAATCCCGTGCTTACGGCGTCGGGGGAGGAGCGGCTGATTGGTTGGTATAGCACGCCCTTGTGGGACGAAAAAGGCGCGGTAATCGGCACGCTTAGCTCCGGTGAAGATATCACGGAGCGAAAGCGGGCTGAATCGGCGCTTGCGACAAGTGAACGAAGATTCAGGTCGTTGGTTCAAAATGCGTCTGATTTGACTATGGTATGGCGGGCCGACGGTGCCATTACGTACGTCAGCCCCTCTTCTGAGCGGTTGATTGGTCGCGAACCGTCGGAATTAATCAACCAGAGCATCACGGATCTCCTTGAGCGCGAGGATGCCGAAAACGTACAGAGGGTTATCTCCGGAATTTTGGCCAAGCCGGGAAGGCCGGCGGTGCTGGAATGGTGTTGGTCGCATTCTGACGGATCGTCTCTTGTGTTTGAGGCATTGGCGAACAACTTGCTTAATGACCCCGATATTGGTGGTATCGTCGTCAATGCCCGAGATATTACGCGACGTAAGAACATGGAGCGCGAACTTAAGCGACGGGCCGAATTTGAAGAGTTGACCGCGACGATCTCGGGCGGTTTTGTGCACATTGTGGGCAAAGAAGTGGAGGAGGCGATCGATGAGGCGTTAAACCGTATGGGCATGTTCATGGACGTAGACCGAATGTATGTGTTCGTTTTCCAGGAAAGCGATCGGATTGCGCGGAATAGTAACGAATGGTGTGCCGAGGGTATCCCTTCGCAAAAGGGTGATTTACAGGATTTGAATATCGAAGACTATCCGTGGTCGTTAGGCAGGTTGAGACGTGGAGAATCGTTAGTTATTAATTCGGTAAGCCAAATCCCGCCGGAAGGCGAGAAGGACAAAGGGATTTTTGTCGAAGGCGGCATAGAATCGCTTCTTTGTATTCCGATGAGGGCTGAGGGGGCGGTAATAGGGTTTGTCGGCTGCGATTGCGTCGAAAACCCCCGCTCGTGGTCCGAGGACGAGATTCGCATGGTTCGTGTCGTCGCCGAAGTTATGGCTAACGGTTTGGCGAGAAAGCGTGCTGAAGAGGCGGTAGTCAGAGAACGCGACCTGGTTGTCAGGTTGGCCGATACTACACC
>WJJU01000552.1 GCA_014729595.1 Chitinivibrionales bacterium | reverse complement strand
GCCCTGAAATGCATATAAAAACATCGCAATTAGGAATGCTGTCACCTGATGGAAAGTGTTACACCTTCGATAACAGAGCGAATGGATTTGTTCCAGGAGAAGGGGTCGGTGCGGTTATGCTGAAACGACTGGAGGATGCCGAAAGGAATAGGGATAATATTATAGGTGTCATAGAGGGATGGGGTGTTAATCAGGACGGAAAATCTAACGGTATCACCGCACCGAATGAAGAATCTCAGGCAAGCATTGAAAGGAATATCTATAAGAAATTCAAAATTGATCCGGCAGCAATCCAGTTGGTTGAGGCCCATGGTACAGGAACGAAGCTGGGAGATCCCATAGAAGTGGCGGCTTTGAAGCAATCGTTCGGTGCATATACTAAGAAAAACAATTTTTGTGCTTTAGGATCGGTTAAAAGCAATATAGGTCATTGCCTGACGGCCGCGGGTATTGCGGGCTTTATAAAATGTATGCAAGCACTTAGAAATAAGCAACTTCCACCAACTATACATTATCAGCGCTTGAATGAGCACATTAGTTTAGAAAATTCTCCTTTTTACGTTAATACCCAATTACGCCCATGGGAAGTAAATGGAACCGAGAGAAGGCGCGCCGCAATCAGTGCATTCGGATTCAGTGGAACGAATGCGCATCTGGTTGTTTCGGAATACATGCAGCCGGCAGAGATGAAAACCCGCAAATTGCTTATAAACCAAAATGGAAAAGTTGCCGTCCCACTATCGGCTAAAAGCACCGAGCAATTGTATGCTAAGGTAAAAGATCTTCTAAATTTTATAGAAGGCAAAAATGATTCTGAATTAGACATAATCGAAATTGCGTATACATTGCAGATCGGCAGGGAAGCGATGGATGAAAGAATGGGTATCCTTGCGGAATCGATAAATCAGCTAGTTCGGAAACTTAGCGATGTCCTTGAAGGAAAAAAGGATTTACCCGATATTTATTTCGGAAGGGTAACGCAATATAAAGAAAGCCTGAGCATCTTTAGCCAAGATCCGGAAATGAGAGAAACAGTTTTGGCTATGTGGATGGAAAGAAGAAATATATCAAAAATTCTCGAATTGTGGGTAAAAGGTTTAGCAATCGATTGGAACATGTTGTATGGCGAAATAAAGCCGCGACGCGTAGTGTTGCCGAATTATCCGTTTGCTCGAGAAAGATACTGGGTATGCCCAGAAGATTATGAATGCCCTAATACCACAAGGTTTCCTAATCGAGCCCCTCATCCTTTGGTGCATGTAAATACATCAGATTTCAGCCGACAGAGCTATTCTTCAGTGTTCTGCATCGATGATTTCTTCCTCAAGGACCATAAAGTGGCATTAAGTAACGGTAATTACACGCCCGTCGTTCCGGGAGCGGTTTATCTTGAGACGGCTCGAGCGGCAATTGGCCATGCTGCTGTTGGTAGTTATAATTCCATGTTGATTGAATTGTGCGATATCGTATGGTTGCGCCCGCTTAAAGTTCCGGAAAAGAAAATCATTCTGACGGCACTATACGCTCAGAGTTTGGATTCCCGAGATACGGAGCGAATCGAATTTGAAATAGCTACCAAAGAAAACGATGAAGAAATTGTACACTGCAAAGGACGAGCAAAGTTGGTGGAAAAAGTGTCCGGCAATAAACTGAACCTTGAAGAAATGAAAATCGCCGCAAATAGAGGAAAACTGACGGCGGAAGAGATCTATGAAAAATTTACCGATATCGGATTTGCATACGGACCGTCACACCGTATTATATCGTCCATACATTTAGGATATGGACAAGTTCTGGCGTATTTGGAATTGCCGGAAGTTATTATGAATACTATCGATGATTATATTCTGCACCCCGCGCTTATTGATGGTGCTTTGCAGGCTGCAATTGGAATATACAAAGAGGATGCGGGCTGCTTTGAGAACCCGGCTATGCCGTTTGCGCTCCGTAGGCTAGCAATAAAAGGAAAATGCACGAAAAGGATGGTGGCCTGGCTCAGGTATTCCACCGGTGATCGATTGAGTGAAAATAATCTAAAATTAGATATTGATATTTGCAATTTGGATGGAAGAATTTGCGTGCAAATTCAAGCTTTTGAGGCTAGGATAATTAAACGGAATGAGAAGGAAAATGTTGATATTGGTTTTAATTCGCCAACCGAAAGAACTGGAACCGCGGATATAATGGGACTATTCAACGAAGAATACTATCGAAATATAATCGATAGATTAGCAAAGCAAGATATTTCCGTAGAAACTGCATTGGGAATGGAATAGAGGATCCAATGAAAGAGAAGATAAAGCAAATATATCGTGAGGTTTCTATAGGAGCGCTTTCACAAAATGAGGCGCTAAATAAAATTAGGAAACTAAAGCTTGGAGAACCGGACAACGGAGATTCATTGCTGTTTGCATCGCCGGCGTGGAAAAGACTGCAAGAAAACCCGCATGAAAATTATAGCGTAAGTGCGGTAGGCAGGCAGTATGTGCTCGTGTGTGATATGCCGCAAGTAGACGGCGACCGGCTGGCAAGAATCTCTAAAGACATCGAGTGTATTTCGATTATTACTAAGAATGAGGAGGCCGTTGCACATCGATATCTCAAATTAGCGCATATCTGCTTTGATGTGGTTCATGGTATTCTTTCTAAACATCCACAAAAGCCCGTACTTATACAGATTCTTATAG
>WJJU01000551.1 GCA_014729595.1 Chitinivibrionales bacterium | reverse complement strand
GCCACGCCGATCTGTCGAGCACGCAGATTTACACCCGCATCGACATCGGCGACCTCAAAGCCGCCCACAAACGCTACCACCCCCGGGAGCGGCCCGATGACCACGACACTTGATGCCGAAGCCGCGCGGTTCCTTGCCCAGCTACGGCTTGCGGTCAGTCCCACCACCTACGCCCGCAAGAAAAACGAGCTCGAGGGGTTCTTGCGTCACTACATCCCGGAGCGGCGGCACTATACCGCCGTTACAAAGAGCGATATCGAGCACTATCTGCTCGCCGTCCCCCGCACCAAAGCACGCAGGCAGCAGATAACCTGCACCCTCCGGGACTTCTACCGGTTCCTGGGGTTCAATCCCGCCGCAAACCCGGCTGCCGATATCACCTTCCTTCCCGCAAAGGAGCAGCGCTTGCCGCACGTCCCCGGCAAAGCCGCCGTGAAGCGCTCTATCGCCGGACTCGCCGCCGACGGGACCGAAATGGCGCTGAGAAATCGCTTGATGGCCGAGCTGGCCTACGGCTCCGGCCTTCGCCGCGCCGAGCTGCGTAAACTCGACATCGAAGACATCGATCTTGAGGACTCGGTCGCCCACGTCGCGGGCAAAGGGGGCAAGGATCGCACCGTCCCGCTTACCGCCACCGCAATAGCGGTCCTGCGGGAGTATCTGGCGGTCCGTCGTGCGTACCGCGGTCCGCTTCTGGCCTCCTGTCGCGGCGGTCGCCTGGGTGTGCAAGGTGTATACGATGTCTTGCGGCACAAAGCCGGTATCCGCCCCCATCTCATGCGCCACGCCTGTGCCACCCACATGCTCAAAAACGGCTGCAATCTGCGCATTATCCAGGAACTTCTGGGTCACAGCCGCTTGACAACAGTTCAGTTCTACACCCATGTCGACAAAGACGACCTGCGGGCGGTCATCCGCCGCATGCATCCCCGTGAATCTAACCGTTCTCTCACATAAAAGAATCGGCACAAAAAGTACTGTTGTCAGTTCCCGCCCATATACTATACTTAGCCCCAGTAAAAGAAATGCTCTTTGAAAAAGCCTGAGTGTGCGGGAGTACCTCCTTGCGCGGAGAAGTGCCCCGGAAGGCCCCTACGGGTCGATTTTGCGGAGGAACCATACATCCTAATTGGGGCACGGATGTATGATCCGGTTATTATCCGGCAAGCTGTTAATCCAATGAACCATATCGTATGGTACGGTATGGTCGGTGAAGTATCGAATGGCGGTGATCGTAACAGAGTGCTAACGCCCACTGTTCTTGGGATGGCACTCAAGAAAGTAGAGCCAATGCCTGTGCCCCCGCCATCCGCGAAGGCGGTCAAGCCGCAGTATCCAACCACAAATAGGCGATGCGTGCAGCAGCCTGTGACAGGCTGCTGATTCGCAGTGGGACATGATTGCATTGTAATTCAAATACCAGGAGGCAAAATATGTCGAACATGACGAGCATTCTCAGAACTCATATAGTCCTTGCACTGACGTTCGTAACGATTGCGAGCGCTCAGTTGGAGTTATCGAAAGATACCGTCTATGAGAATGGTTTCCTCGGTACGGGATTCGTTGACACTTTGTGCATTACTACTGCCCAGGAGGACAGCAGCATAGTAATCGATACAATGTGGTTGGAGTACAACACGACGAAGTTGCCGCAGTGTGAGATTCAACTCTGGATCTGTTGGGATACTGTAAGCATGCTGATCTCCATATTTGGTGATCCATGGGAAAGAGGTTCAAACTACCCGCAATACACGAAAGAACGGATCATGGTATCAAAGGAAGTTAGTCCATGTATGACTCGTTTTGGGATTGATTATTGTTTCGGGTGCCCGACTTCTGAAATACCCGGCTACGGCGATGAAGACGCCTGGGCGAACAAGGGTGACACTATCTGGGCGACTGTGCACCTGGTGGCGGCAGAGCAGAAGTATTCCTTTGTGGTCGGCGGCATCTTAGATGTACCAACGGATATTGAACTAAAATGGTACAAGCCCGTCCCTCGCGGAAGGAAGCACCAACCGCGTCGCAACTATGGTGTTGATGGCCGGCTCTTACCCCTGAATATCAATAAGAAACGGAGCGGCGCCCCGCTCATAGAAGTAACGCCTGAAGGTCAACACCTACTATATAACCATAAGGAGTGATAGTGTATGGGATTCGCCAATCATCTTTTCCAACTCTGTGTTCTTCTGCCGACTCTTGCAGCCGCGCAATTACCTACCATCACCAATGCATTCGGCGAGCGGGCGGTAGCTGCGTATCGTGCGCAAGCGGGTATGGCAAAAGCCCAAAGCGTACGTAGCGGAGTGAAATACGGTTTCTTGATTCTCAAAGAGACAGTGCCTAATCGTTTGCTCAAGCAGATTGAGCATGCCGGGGAGCTGTCGATACTTGGGATACGCTCTGTCTCGCAGGGCTATCCGATATACAAGGTGCATTGCCATGGTGACATCGAGCAATCGTCCGAGGCACTGAATGGCTACCCCTTCTTCCATAATCTGATTCCTATCAGCGAATACGATAAGGTTACGCCGAAAATATGGTACGATCACCAGGAATTCGCCAAAGGTGAAATTGACACCGCTGACGGTAAGGTCTTTGCCGTCATTAGATTCTTCCGGAATGTAGACTCAACACAGCGAGATGCGATCTTGGCAGCCCATGTGGATAGCGTGCTTTACTCAAACGATCTGATTTACTATGTAAAAGCTGTTGTAGATGATTTGCGTAGACTTGGTGAGATGCCGGCTGTTGAGGCGGTGTCCGAGATCGATGTTACTCCGGAACCCGTACTCTACGGGAGCAAGGGTGTAATCGAAGTGGATTCACTGCAAGATTTCGATACGGTTGTATCACATTTTCCTCCTCTTGATACCGCTTATTGGTTCCCGACAACAAGCCTTAACGGGACGGATATTCGTATCGACATCTGGGACACGGGCATCGATTCGCTAGTGTTGGATTTCCGCGAATGGGATCGTTCGCGGCCCGTGCTTGTTGGCTTGCCTGATTCTGCCGCCGTAGACAGCTCTGTTCTGAGACGGTTTCCAGGCTCTGTGCAGGCATTTACTGATTACAATGGACACGGTACACATGTGGCCGGCATAGCAGCATCGAATGGATGGCAGAGTTCTCGATTTGGCCTGCCTACCTATTCGATTCGCGGAGTCTCGCCCAAAGCGTTTCTGGTACCACATGGTATGCGCAAGGCGGGCAACGATGGTGATGTGAATAATCATTCCCATGTAGAGTTCTCTGGCGCCTACTACACCACTACAGCGGAGGGAATCGACGACGTTCTTTCCCGGCACAATCCAGATCCCAATATAATCGTTTACGCAGCGGCGAATAACGGACTGGCATCCCAATATGGGTCACAGCGTGGGTATTACTCGCTTCTCGTTAACTCAAAGAACGTCATAACCGTTGGGGCGGTATACAGTGAACAGGAACATGAAGGCCAACCCGTTCGCGCTCATTTCAGCAGTATGGGTCCTACTCGCGACGGCCGCATAAAACCTGATGTAATGGCCCCCGGGGATTCGCATATCCGGCCGACCAGGGACAGCTCAAGTGCAGTGCTTGTGGAGTTCGATTCAGTTGCCATAATCGATTCACTAGGCAATACAAAGGTGGGCTGGGGTTTTTCTACGGGAACCATGGGCTGGACTCATGGTTATAATGTAACGAATATTCACGAAGTGAATACGGTCCTGACTTACAATGACATAAGTCAGAATGGCTCATATATCTGGAGTGATTCGACCTACAAGATTGGCATCCCCCCGAAGTGCGACATCAATGACATGCTTTACCTGCGATATAGGATAACCCCACCTCCGCATGATCCGGGCATTGATAGCCTGAACATGGAATTCCTATGGCGTGTGGATAACAATGCTTACCATCGAGGCGCCAATTCATTCATGATCGACATAAGCGACACTGTGAATTTTCATACCGTCCGGGTTCGGCTCGGTGACCTGGAGGATGACTGGACCCGGTTTTACGGCGGCGCCTACCCGGCTAATGACACGCTGGTCGCGGTCCGGATAGACCTTGGAATGGCGAGTGGTTCCGGCGGCATCATGTCGTGTGCGACTACGCGAAACGGGAGCGGTTACGTGCGTATGCCTGGTACGTCAATGGCTGCACCGCATGTGACGGGAGTTGTTGGCCTTCTGCTCCAGCATTATAAGGAACGATACCTCGACCCGGTCGGTCTTTCCATTCACACCGACGCCTTCTGGAACTCAACCGCAAAAGCTCTGCTGATCCACACGGCTACTGACTTGGTGAAAGAAACACCATACATTGGAGAGACACCTAATCCTGACACTGATGCCCCGATTCTGTATCACGCCGGGCCTGACTATGCCACCGGTTGGGGACTGGTTAACGCACTCGATGCGGCTGCGCACGTGGACACCAATCTATTCAAAGAGGACTCGATAGATCATGCCGAAGCAGTCGTCTACAAGTTCAACAAACCCGCTGCAGGTGACTGTAGGGTGACTCTTGCGTGGGATGATCCCGGCATGGCAGGTTCTACTGCCGGCAACTGTTATGACAATAAGCTTGTAAATGACCTTGATCTCTACGTCATCGATCCGTTTGGCAATAGGCACGAACCTTGGGTCCTGGACACGCTGCCACACGGAGCAGGTCTTCCAGGCAACGGCATCGACAGTGTTCTTACCGCAGCGGATATTCAGCCCGCCTATAGGGGCGTTGATGATAGAAACAACGTCGAAGTCGTGGATATCGAAAGCGCCGTAGTCGGTGAGTATGCAGTAGTGGTCTTTGGTGCAGATATCCCCATGAGCATGCAGGATTTCTCGCTGGTGGCGTCGGACACTCTCAGGAAGGACACAACAACTACGGTTTGGCTCAACGACATCAATCATGCCATCCCCGGCGATACAATTGTCGTTCCATCTGGAGCCCATGAACTTTTCATTGGTGCGGAGGTTCCTGCAACCGTCGATAGCGTTGTTTTGATTCTTCAACCGGGTACTACACTACGGTTCACCCAAGGATGTGAGGGAATTTATCTCGATACCACGGGGTCGATAGTGGGCGCTGAAAACGTGACTCTCGAACCCCAAGTAATCCTCTACAATACTCCAACCCCCAGAGAACCCTTACCCGCGGATAACATAATCGGCCTGTTCGGCAATTTGTGCGATGCCCTTGAACATGGCAGATCCGGGCGCACTACTAAAGTCGGGCCCGGTATTTACAATTGGAATACCGTCGCCGACGAAGGTCTCATCGGCGTTGTCCACGCAAGGAGGGATTCCTCGAGCATTATCAGGATGGGTTTCAGCGATTCAGAACCGGGTTGTGCCAACTACACTGGGCCAACGCCTCCTGACACATCGGTAACACTCATTCGCAACATGCGTGTCGAACTCAATGATGATGTTTACGGAGATACCGTGATGACCATTTGGGGTAAGGAGACAATCCGATTCGAGAACTCCATTTTTCAGGCCCTACGCCCGCAGGGGAGTTCCAGAAACGTTGTCCCGTTCCATATTGGCACGACCGCTTTGCCCTGCAGCGGAACGGTTGAGTTCAACAACTGTGTATTTACAGGGCACGGCACGGCCATCCGCGTGGTGACGCCGATGGGGCAAGATGAATCCCCCCGCTTCACCAACACGGTCTTCGAAAATAATGGTACAGATCTACAGTTCCAAGCGGGGTCGCAGGCAATCTGTGGGATTGAGGCCAACCAATTGCACAGTATTCAGGTTGGAGCGACGCGCTATGAAGGTGAGCAGGCGATCAATGAGCTCATAGGGGCGACATGTGGTGGGGGCCTCGGGAAACGCGCAGTGCTGTCTGTGAGCGATCCCGGCTTCGTTGACCCCGGTGCTTCCGACATTCGCCTTACGAAGGAATCCCCTCTGATCGACCAAGGCACCGGTACTGAAGATATCGGGGCGCATAACTTCGACATGATCTACACATTCTCCCGTTTTCTCGACGCAGAACTGGTTTTTGACAGTGGCGACAGGATTGTCATGCAGAATGGCGTTCTGACCACAAACACGCTCGGTGATACTGCAACCGTACGGCCGATGCTCACCCTCAATCTCAGACCTGTATACCAGTTGTCCATTCACAAGAACTTTATCAGCAACCCTTCCACCGTGACGGTAACGGTAAACGACGGTGCCAGTGTACCAATGGGGTTGCCGAGCGATTACAGCGTTTGGGACGCCAGAATCAACGGGGTTGTTTTCGCGGATTTGCCCTATTCATCGTTGCCTGGTGAGCAAGAACAAGTAAGCGTGCGGGCCATTCCCGACGATGTCGCTCCCGCCCCGGTTGCCGATGTGCAAGCCCTTGAAGACGCTGGGGACGCTTTTATTACATGGTCACCTAACAGTGAGCCGGATATCAGTAGGTACAAGATCTATCGCATACCGATGGATTATCCCTATGAGCCGGTTCAGATAGCTTCGGTGGAGAATTTCATATCGGAATACCGGGATAGCTATGGCAGTACGGATAGCTATGCATATGCGGTTGTGGCGTACGATTATACTGGTAACCAAAGCGAAACCGTTGACCCTATCTATGGTGCGCTCAGTCCCGTTCTTGAAAGGGTCGTCGATAACTGTGACGGTTCTTTTACTGCTTGGTTTGGTTACGAGAACCGCAATAATTTCACTGTCACCATCCCCGTGGGCACCGACAATCATATCACTTACGGCGGCCATGGCGCTCCGGATATGGGTCAAGTCTCGACTCTGCAACCTGGACGTACTGTAGATGCTTTTTCCATCATTTTTGATGGGAGCAACTTGGTATGGACCCTTGGGGAGCGGACCGCGACCGCCAATGGCGACGCTGCACAGAATGAATGTGGGGTCGAGTACATTCATGGGGTACATGAGCGGATCAGCCCAGTACTGGAGTATGTGGTAGACAACTGTGACGGCACTTTCACCGCTCATTTCGGTTATTACAACAGAAATGGTTTTGCAGTGCATGTTCCAGTCGGCGAGTACAATAGGTTCACAGGGAACGCCAACAGTGGACAGTTAAAAACTTTTGGACCCGGGCGCGGATACGATCAATTTACCGTGCTTTTCGATGGAAGCAATAAGGTGTGGTCGTTGACAGGAAAAACATCAACCGCGTCTGGGGGGGCGGCGCAAAATACATGTGATTAGGTCTGCTTGTATTTGCTTATGGGGAAGCCATGGTGAGCGGCTTTCCCATAAGCAGCAAAGCTGGGCTACACCATACATTATGGACACAATAATCGCTTGTGGTTGTGCGCTTCGGCGCGGGTGATTATAGTGTTTACCACCGTCAGTGAAGGGCAAATCAACAAGGTAGCCGCACATCGCCCAATTCTCGTATGGCGTACGCTTACGCAAATACCGGTCCCGGTCGGCCCGGTACTTCGCCATACTTTCCCATTGGGCGCCATGCGCATTGATTATATCCCCGCCCAACCCTTCCCGTCCGCCCCAAGGCTCCCTTCCGATAATCTTCTCTTTAACTGCTCCGGCGTGTGATCACGTTCACCGGCAGACACCCCACACCCCCGATGCCCAAAAGGTATGCACGCCCCCGTCCGCGTCAACCCTATACAAGCTCAGCCGCTTCGCGACTTCGGGGTTGACCCGGCCGCGTGCGTTGCATGGTGGGCTCCGCTATCGGGGGTATGGGGTGG
>WJJU01000550.1 GCA_014729595.1 Chitinivibrionales bacterium | reverse complement strand
GGGTTGGATTTCCGCCCTATGTCGGCAAGGATGGGCGAGTAGCTTGGTCGGAGGGCCCGGACAACATCCGTGAGTGCATACGCATCATACTAAGCACCGAACCTGGTGAGCGACTTATGCTACCGACATTCGGCGCAGGTCTGAAACGGTTCTTGTTTGAACCAAATACGGTATCGACGCATCGCTTGATGCAAGAGTGTATCGTCCAAGCCCTCGAAAGATGGGAGCCACGCATTCGAGTGGAATCGGTTGACGTCAATGTGGCCGACGATGACGACCAGGCGGTGATTGTGATTATTTCCTACGGTCTTATAACCAACGGGCTTACGGATCGAGTACAGGTTCGTGTTCAGTTGGATGAAGCGACGGGTTGACGGGAAGTTATGGTTGATAGTAGATAATTGATAGTGCCAACGGACAGTGCAATCCGTAATCCGTAATGCGCACCAGGTAGACGGTTGTCAATGGGTGCTTGAGTGACATTTTAGGGGTAGGTTTGAATCTGATTGTTTTCGAGAGAATGATGGAGTAGAACAAATGCCGTTGCAGGAACCGATATTCGATAGTCGAACGTATCGAGAGATACTCAATGAGGCGATAGCGCGTATACCGGCGCATAATCCGGAGTGGACCAACTTCAACGACGGTGACCCGGGTATTACGCTGCTGCAGCTCTTTGCCTACATGACTGAGAGTATTATTTATCGGGCCAATCGGATACCGGAACGCAACCATAAGAAATTCCTTCGTCTGTTGGGGATGCCGATGCAGGCCGCGCATGCCGCGCGTGGTTTAGTCAGTTTCAGCAACCCTCGGGGTCCACTTGAACCGATGACGATTGATGCCGGACGTATGCTTACGGCCGGCGACGTTCCGTTTCGAACGATGCGGTCGGTGCAGGTGTTGCCCATTGAGGCGAAAGTCTATTACAAGAGTCCCATTCCCCCCAATCGGTATGCTGAAGTTGATGCGCTATATAATGCCCTATATGCGAGTTATCAGATCGAGGGGAACTCACTCGAGTACTACGAAACCAAAGTTTTCGAGACTCCCGAGGCCGGGGCGGTGCTACCGATGCTCGACATAGGTACACGGACGGTAGATGCTTCGTTGTGGATTGCCTTATTGGCCCGGCTGACGGACAAACCGGACACTGTCCGTCAAAGGCTTGGTGGAACGGTGCTCAGCCTCGGAGTCATGCCGGCGCTTGCCGCCGAGGGTCTGGTTCTACGGCCCGGAGGTGAAAGCGTCGGCAATGAGCGTGAGCATGCGGGCCTCATATTCGAAATTCCCAATGCGGAAAGCGATAAGGCCGCCTATACGCGTGTGAAAACACGCACTGACACAAACCTGCTATTGCACCCCGGCGTAGTGGAGGTTATGCTGCCCGTTGCCGATAAACTGACATACTGGGACAATCTCGACCCTTTGGAGTCAGGCACGGGTGATTATCCACCGTCGCTCGACAACACCGATGACCAAGATCGGCTCATTACCTGGATCAGACTACGTTCACCCGAAGCCGACAACACCGGCGGAGGTAGTCGACAATTGCATATTCCCGTAAGCTGGGTGGGAATCAATGCGGCAAAAATACGGCAGCGTGCTCATGTGGAAGCAGAGCAATTGCCGACGGGGACGGGTGAGCCGGATCAGTCGGCCGTTTTGAGCAACACTCCGGTGATCGAAAACAGCGTGCGTATCAGGGTAAATGGTGAACAATGGGAGCACATCGATGATCTCACGGCCGCCGCCGCGGAGGTTCCTCCGCAAAGCCCTCGATTTAGTGGTGAAGTACAAGACCTTATGGCGGACTCCAAGCCAGTCATGGTCTTTACCGTGGATCGTGAATCAGGTGAAGTTCGCTTTGGGGACGGTCTTCATGGTATGCGTCCACCTCGAGGCGCGGGTATCCAGGCAACCTATGATTACGGCGGCGGCCGAAAAGGCACTGTAGGTATCGGAGCAATAAATAAAGGAGAAAACCTTCCTCAAGGAATTAAAGTGATTAATCCGGTTCCCACGTGGGGTGGTGAAGAAGGCGAGTCGGTGAAACAAGCGGAGCAGAGAATAACGGCTTTTATCCGAAACCGCGACCGGTTAACCACAAAACAGGATATCGAAGACATTGTATTGTCTACGCCGGGCGTAGATTTAGGGAGGCGTGATGTTCTTCCGTTGATGCATCCGGATCAACCGTTCCAAGATTCTCCCGGCGTTGTGACGATTATGGTAATACCGCGCAACGATCCTGTCCAACCTGATGCCCCCAGACCGGACAGTCTTTTTCTTCAGACAATCTGCGAATACCTTTCGCCCCGTCGGGTACTCACGACGGAACTGTACGTTCGAGGACCGGACTATGTCCCGCTGTGGTTGTCCGTAAGTATTGAGGTAGTACCGGGTAGGGAAGCGGGAGAGGTATTGGAAGCCGTTCGTGCGGCGATTCGGCGCTTCGTGTCACCGCTCACCGGCGGATTCGAGCAAATGGGTTGGCCGCTTAATAGGGATGTCGAAGCGGCGGAGATTGCCGCCGCCGCGGCTCGTGTCGGCGGAGTAGCAAAAGTGAAGCAAGTTTTGGTTGGCGACGGCGGCGGAGAGGTAGAAGGAGTGCTGACGATAGAAGGGTTGCGGTTACCGCACCTGACGGCGCTCGAGGTGACAACCGGTACCGCGGTCGCTATTGCCGAGATCCGGGGATCAGAAAGCGGCCGTGGAGGTGCGCCACGAAAATCAACACCGGTGCCGGTCGTACCGGATCGCTGCTAGGTATACATCAATGGATATAAACGGAACGCGCTTTCATCTATGCACCGGCGAAAACTATTGGGAACCTCTTCTGAGAGAGCGCTCGGTGAAGGGGCTTTGGTGGGATCGTGAACGACGGAGCCTGGGGTTGATTCCACATATAGTACAAATCGGCCGGCGACCGGGCGAAAATATTTTGACACCCGGCGATAGGCGTGGTGCGGCACGCGATTATTTCGGAAATATCTATTGGATAGGCGATGATCAAAGACACGTCGTGGTGTTGCCGTCGGGAACAGAGGATGCGGGGGATTTTTGGGCGGTGAATGATCTGTTCTCGATCCCGCAAAATAGGCAAGAACAAGCCTTGTTTCAACCCGAGGCGCAACCAGTACATGCGATTCCTCTCTTGCGTGGTCTTGCCGTGACGAAGCGGCACTACATGGTGGTAGGTACACTTGAACCGTGCGGTCTGCTCTTGTTCGATCTTCACGCCGGCGGAACTCCGCTCTGGATGCGTTGGCCGGAAGAAACGTCGTTTTCTCCATTTGATATATGCGCATCGGCGGACGGTGGCGTCTGGATTCTTGACCGGGACGCAAGCGGTGAAAATGCTTCGATTTGGAAGTTGGATTGTCATCTGCGGGTGGAGCCGGTCGATGATCGATATCGGGTGTTTCAGTTGGCATACGAGAAACTTTTTTCTCCCGAAGGAGAAGAGTCGCATGCTCGTGGTGCGCGTTACCTGCCCGAGCCCAACTATCTCGACGGCGGTTCACCACTCCCCGTCCATAATCCCTGCGCCGTCGAATCCCTGGGCGACGGTTCACTATTAGTCTTGGCGGAATCGGAATCCGGTAAGTACTCGATCATTCATCGCTTTAGGCGAAGTGACGAAATCAATCGCATTGAGCTGGAGGGAGAAATTCTATCGCGAGTACTGCGTGAGCCGAATTTGTCGGGACATGATATGGCATTTGTTGGTGAAGAAACCGAACTACCGGGTACGGCGGCCGGTACTTTGACGATAGTTGGGCGCGACGGTAACCAGGCGTACGCTTTTGCTGTTTTCGCCGACGGAGGCAATTTTGATATTCGCATCTTACCGCGATATATACCGATGCGCCGCTTCGGCGGCAAGGCGCTCTTGGCCGGCCCGGCGGGCGCTCTTTACGACATCGGGAAAAGGTGGTTTCCTCTTGCTGAACAACCCCGTCGTCGATATGAAAGCGGGGAAGAAATAGACGGGCTGGTATTTGACGGCAAAGAGCCCGGCTGCGTATGGCATCGGATCGTTCTCGATGCGAGCATTCCCGCCGGGACATCCGTCACGTTCGAAAGCCGCTGTGATGATGATAAGGAAGCACTGATTTACCGGCAGTGGCTGGCGGAGCCGGCTCTTGTGCTTCGCGGCAACGGCTCCGAGGTGGTTCATTATGAACCTTTCACTAAAAGAGAACTAACATCCGACGGGACCGGGACATGGGAACTTCTGATCCGGAATGCTAAGGGACGCCGACTGGAACTGCGAATGCGGCTTAGCGGCAACGGCCGCGCAACACCACGAGTTCGGGCGTTGCGCGTTTATTATCCACGCTTTTCGTATCTTGAAAAGTATCTGCCGGCCGTCTACCGCGAGAATCAAATATCGGCTGGATTTCTTGAGCGTTATTTGGCCAATGTTGAAGGTATTTTCTCCGATTTGGAGCAACACGTCGCCTCTTTTCACGACCTTCTGGACACGCGCACCGCCCCTCCCGAATACCTCGAATGGTTGGCCAACTTGCTCGGAATGATGCTCAGTTCGGAGTGGAGCCAAGCCAGGCGCCGGTTATTTGTTGATAATGCCGTAATGCTTTTCCGCCGGCGCGGCACGCAAATCGGCATGCGGGCGCTCTTGCGTCTGGCTCTCGAGCCATGTCCCGATGAAACCGTCTTTGACGAACTGCGAACAGGGCAAAGCTGCACTCCTTTGGGTCGCGCCGGCGGTGCTTCAATTCGAATTATCGAACGGTATCTCTATCGGCATCTGCCCGGTGTAAGCATCGGCGATCCCACTGAACCGGGGGAGCTGAAAACGACGGTTGTGAGCAATACGCTGTCGGAACGCGGCACGTTTTTGAGGCTCAACGAGCGGTATCGGCGTTTCTTGCGGATGCGGTACTCTCAGGGAATGCAAACACAAGAGACGACACCCATCGAGGCGTTGAATGCGGAATGGGATACACATTATGTCGCATTTACCGAGATCGAATTCACGCCTCAGGCCCGCAATCCCCCTCCGTGCGTGCTGACTGGATGCTTTTTTTACGACGCGAGCAGGCGGTGACCGGATCTTGGGAGCCTTCGCGGGGGATATGGGTACTGCACGTGCGTTACCAGGAGTGGTTGAGAAAGCATTATGAACGGCACTTTGGTGCCGAGGCACTGGAAAACCTGAACAATCGTTGGGGAACGAGCCATAGTCGCTTCGAAGATATCACATTCGCTCCTGTAAAACCGACTCAGCACAAGATGGCTGAGGATTGGCTGCGATTTGTTCGTGAAGGAATTGGATTCGAATATGCACCGGTTACGAATAAGGATATCGAGCAATATCGGGATTTTTTAGCCAAGCGATATCAATCGATCGAGCATTTGAACCAAGCGTATGGCCTGACGGGGAACAGGGCTCTCTCCGCTTTCACGGCTATACAATTACCCGCGGAAAATGCAATGCCGTCGGCATCGATACCTTTGCGTGACTGGATAGCGTTTGTTTCGCTGGCGCTTCCCATACGCCGCAATGCTCATCGCTTTACAGTGCTCATCCCGACGGTTCCCGGAGAACTGCCGCAAACGCGAGAACGTAAACGCGCCCGCGCGCAAGACATCATCGAGAATGCAAAACCGGCCCACACACAATACGATATCAGGCTCTACTGGGCGCTCTTTCAGGTAGGTCGTGCACGGCTTGGTCTGGATACGACGCTTACCGCCGGCGCGCGCTATGTGGGAATAGTGCTCGGTGCAACCTATCTCGGCCAAGGCTATGTCGAGCGTGGTCATCCTTGGGACATTAACCGGAGCCGGGTAATAAATCGTGATCGTTTGCGACGATCAATGCAAGGAGAACAGAGCAATGAATGAATTCCAACCAATATACCCGGACATCGCCGAGCTTGACCCCTACAAGCGGGTGCGATACACCGAGGGCATGGTCCTGGGTATGGATGAGTTTTTGCAAGAAGAGCTGTATTTGCTGACGAAGCATCGCCGACACAATCGTGGACTGCATGGGTACGGCACTGTGTGTGGTCTCTCTGTCGGCGCCCGGCCGCGTGATGATGATACCCAAATACGAGTAGCGCCGGGAATCGCCGTAGATCCCCAAGGTCACGAAATTAGGGTTCCTGTCGCACAGTGCGCTTCGGTTAATACTTGGCTCCATAATCATCGCGAAGAAATTGACGAATCGCTGGGTTCGCCGCCGGGGTCGCCCTCTTTGCTGACGGTCTATCTTTTGCTTTGCCGTAGAGAATGCGAAAGTGACTACGTACCGATTCCGGCGGGTCCCTGTTTATCTCTCGACAGGACGCAAGCGCCGACGCGGATTGCGGATGATTATGATTTGATCTTGGCTTTGGAAGCGCCCCGGCACGTAGAGGAGCATGCGGTGCGCGCTTTGATGGATTTGCTCGGTCATATCGAGATACGCGATACCGCCGGTGGACTTACACCAGAAAACATTGTCTGTTTGGTACGTAATCTTCTATCCGATGATTCCCCTCTGGTATGTGATCCCCCACTCAATTCGATGCACATGCGTCCAAGCGAAGCCGAAGCTTTCGTACGAATCGCTCTGCGGACGTGGGTAACCGAAGTGCGGCCGATTTTACTGGAATCCGGTCGTAACTGTGTAAACGGTCCACCGGATGAATCATGCGTATTACTTGCGCGTATAGATATGGAGGTTGATGATACGGCGGCCGGCCTGCGCGTGCGCAACGGTACGGTGACAATAGACGACCGAGAGCGACCTTTCATGGTGCACTCACGACTTCTTCAGGAGCATCTTATCCTGAGACTCGCAGGCGTACAACCCGGCGGTGAGGTCGGCGCCGGAGGCGCTTCGCCGGCGGGTAGTGATGACGCCAACCTAATGCATTTGACGGGAGATGAAACCGTAGAGGGCGTCAAGACATTCGCCGATCCCATTGCGCTAAGCGCGTCGGGGCGTGTACAGCGGAGGATTATGCTGCCGCCCGCCGCCGGCGTGGCCGTCAATCGGCAAGTGCGCCAAACGCTGTTTCGGTCACGAACGCCCGCGATGCTCTTTGCGCTCAACGGTGAAGCTTCGTTTACCCTCCAAATCCCGGATGATATCGAGTACGGCGTCGTTCCAAGCGTACGTGTGGTTTGGGGTGTTACGAACGATCTTGATACCCTTTCGTTTACGTGGCGCGTACGCAATCGATATGGTGAAGTGGATGCGCTGTTCGGCCCATTCACCGGTACGGGCGGCGTGCTGAGCGGCCGAAGCAGTCGGGTTAGGACCGGGCACGTACACGTGACCGAGTTCGTCGAGTTGCCGGATAGTGTCACTCCCGCGGATGTATACGGTGGGCTCCGCATAACGCTGAGCGAGATCGATCCCGCGGATCAGCAAATTTTTTTGCTGCAGACCGAAGTTGCGTATGTTGCCGACCGCTTGGGGAGGGAATTGCCATGAGTGCTCACAGACTGCTCGACCCTATTCTGAACCAGGGCATTCGCCATACCAATTTCTTTGAGGGCCGTTTGCTGACCGGTGAGGACTTACGCAACCAACAAGAGGCGCATCGTGAGCACGACCGTCGCCTGGGCCGGGCAATCGGATCCGGTATTGTCGAGGGATTGGAGGTTGATTTGTTGCACGACGGCTCTGACGGTGAATCGCCCACCGTTCGGGTAACCAAAGGGCTTGCAATCAACGGTTTGGGCGAAATCGTCGGTTTGCCGCACAGTGATGTCATTCTAGCGCTTTCGCGCACGATCGACCCCCCACAGGTGGAGCCGGCAGATTTTTATGCCTGCGCGGCTCCCCCGGGCTTCCAACAGCTTCCCAGCGGCGCCGGGGTCTATGTCTTGGCCATGTCACCGGTGGCGGCTTATAAAGGGCGAGCGCCCAAAAGTGGGTTGGGCGATAATGGAATCGCAAAAGGGTGTGGCGGCAAGTACGTCCGGGAGGGCGTGCGCTTTCGGCTGGTTGAGTTTACGCCGTGGGAGGGGAGCGATGTGTCACCGGAACTGCACGATCAGTTTCGCGATCTCATGGATACCTTAGAAACAGATACCTCGGCCGGGGACAGCATGCTAAGGAATCTTTTGGGCTACCGATGTCTGTACCCACGTGCACTCCGTGGGGTCCCCGATGACCCTTTTGATCCATTCTCAACGAACCTGCCCGGCAATAGAATCGATAATGGCGGGTCATTCATCTGCGCGGGACTGGACGAATGCGATACGCCGTTGGCGCTCTTGTTCTGGACAGTGACGGGAGTACGGTTTGTGGATGTCTGGGCGGTAAGACGTCTCACGTTTGGTCCGCAAGGGGGGCGGTGCGGGCTGGTGCCGGGGCCTGCGCTTTCGGTGGCCGACGCCATGGTTCATCAGTTTCAGGCGCATGTGGCGGATCTGCTGTCGAGGCACCGAAACCCGGAGCTGGTACGGCTCGATGAACACTTCCGCTTTCTACCGCCCGCCGGGATAATCCCTCTCGCGCTGTCCCCCGGCCCAATAGGATTTAGTCAAGAAAAATTTTTCGAGGAAATTGTCCACCGGGAACTAGCGTTCATAACGGCCCCTCAACTTCGCGCCCTCTTTGCCGAATCCGGCGCGTATCCGCCGATTGATGTAAATGCAAAGGAGTTGGTGTGGATATACTTTGTACGCGAGAATGCGTGGACGGCCAATACCGTCGGCCCACGCAGAGTGTACGCCGTATTTACGAGTGGGCATATGCCCTACTACGGGAATGCGCGTTTTGAACTGGGATGGTGGGATCACGCAAACTTTGGTAAGATATGAAACCAATCGGAGGCTCTCATGCCGAACGGATCGAATCATGTTCAACCCGGAGCAATAATTCGAGCGGAAGACTGGAACAGGCTCGTCGATCAATACCACGATATCGAGAGAAGGCTGAGCGATATCGAGCAGGTGACCAATCCACGAGGGGTCGCAATCTACCGACCCGACCCCTCCGATTCGCTTGTCATCGGCACTGAGTTGCGCATTGTCGGACGCAATTTCGGGTTGCCGTCTCAAAATAATGTATTGCTTGACCGAAGCGTAAGAATCGGCGCCTTTGGCGCCGGCAGCAACGATAATCTGCTGATCATCGCATCTATTCCCAACGTAGGGAACGTATCTGAAGACGGGCGTTTGGTACCGCTCACGGTATCGAACTTATTTGGCTCCGCCACCACTTGGTTCCACCTTCGCCAACCGGAATTGACTATTCCCACCGGGACGCTGGATATCACTCTTGTAGCCACGCCGGAAGGCGAAAGGCTCGCCGCGGGCGGCACATACCTATTCGAGTATCGGGTGCGTGCTCGGACCAGCATGGATGAAATCTATGCGTTGAGCCCCAGGGTCGATACCGACTGGTCGGCTCGCGTTGTGGACGATTCCGGCGCACCGGTTGAGCCGCAAGAGGTGTTCATTGCCCAACCCGAGGATGCCGCGCGGGGGACGGTTGTTACGGTGCGCGTGGAGGTGATGATCCCGGCGGGGACGCCTGACGGCACCATTGGTGAATTGGTACTAAACGTTACATCAAAGCGTAACCCGGAGGGACTCTTCAGGCGTTCCAACGCGAGAGCGATTGAGGTGGGCGAGGAAGCACCGCCGCCGGAATCGCTGGGATTATCGCTGGGAAGTGTTTTTGCGCCGGCGCGAAGGGATG
>WJJU01000549.1 GCA_014729595.1 Chitinivibrionales bacterium | reverse complement strand
GTCGAACTGGATCATCATACTGAAAATATACACTCGCGTGACAATAGGTGCAACTGTATCGTAGAATATGCGACAAAATATTTGACACCATCGCGAAATTGTGTCGGCCCCAAGGTTCCCCGGAGATGAAGCAAATTAGGGACGGTGAAGGCAAAAACAGGGGAAAATGGGGGCGGGAATACCGAATTATCCCGTCTCTGGGCTACTCAAAGAGAAGATCGTCGCCTTATGGAGGAGGAACCTTAGCGCCGCAGGGCCGGCAGCAACCGGCCTGACCATGAAGCTCATTTCTTGCGCGGATACCTGAGCCCGGGGGCAGTAATCGAAGGCCTGGTTCGAGAAAGAATCCACTCCTTCTTTGCAGCAGAATAACAAATTCCGATATTACACTAGACCTTAACACTGTGTAAATCCATGTCAAGCCATTTCCGCCAGTTAGGGCTGTGCGTTTCTACCTCTCTTCTTCTGCGACCAGAGACCCTTTTGTGGGCCAGCCTGTGCCGCAGTCCTGCACTGTACTGCGGGACGAAGGCGGGCCGGTCGCCACGACAAAAGTTTCGACGGCCTATAGCAGCTTCGAAGCCGGCCGCTACCAGCGACAGCGCCCCCAAAAGACCGTCTTGTCAGGCCAGGATTGATTAATCACTTATCCCCGTCCCCATCCATGCGAAAGCATGCGCCTTGTTGTGGACTGGAAGAAGCGCTGCGGGTACCTGTTTGAAGAGTACCTCGCTGGCTTCAAGGCTGCCACCGGGTCCATGTAAAAACGGACTTGAATTCCGGATTTGCATGAATTAGATTGCTGGTATGGTTACACGAATTTTGGAGCGCCGTCTAAAGGAGCTGGCAACACGAATACCCATTTTGACGGTGTTGGGTCCTCGTCAGGCGGGGAAGACGACTTTGGCACGAGCGGCTTTCCCGAACTACACATATGTTAACCTTGAGTCTTTGCGCTATCGGGATTATGCCCGCGAAGATCCTGTGGGGTTTCTTGGGCAATACTCGGAAGGGGTGATTATCGATGAAGTGCAGCGTGCACCCGATCTTCTGTCCGAGATTCAGGTTATGGCAGACGAATCTCGCGAGAATGGGCGCTTTGTTCTGACGGGCTCGCAGAACATTCTGCTGATGGAGACAATTTCGCAAAGTCTTGCAGGGCGCACAATCATTTCCAAGCTTCTTCCTTTCAGCGTTGAAGAGCTGATGGCAGCAGCATGGTTGCCTCGGTCGGCTTCTCAGGCTATCTACCAGGGATTCTATCCACGCCTCTATGATCAAGGGCTTTCTGTGCTGGATTGGATGCCTTCTTACATTGAGACCTATGTGGAGCGCGATGTTCGTACCATACGGAATGTGCTTGATTTGCCTCGGTTTCAGAAATTTCTGACGCTTTGCGCCGGACGGATAGGACAAATCCTGAACTACGCTTCATTGGCGAATGACGTGGGGGTAGATGAGAAAACAATCAAGTCGTGGATAGGAATTCTGGAGACGACGTTTGTAGCTTTCAGGCTCATGCCCTATCACCGCAATCTTGGCAAGCGCGTTCTGAAATCACCCAAACTGTATTTCTATGACACTGGGTTGGCATGCCATCTGCTTGGAATACGCTCATCTTCAGAGGTGCTTACGCATTATCTTCGCGGAAGTCTCTTTGAAAACCTCGTAATAGTCGATCTTCTGAAATCAGCCTATGCTCATGAGGGTGACCGGCAATTCTACTTCTGGCGCGACAGCAATGGGCATGAAGTAGACCTGATCACAGAGCAAGGTGGTAAGATTCATGTGCTCGAGATAAAATCCTCCGAAACCATGAGTGCCGGCCTGCTTAAGGGGTTGCTGTTCTTTGAGTCATTGGCCGCAGATATGCTGGCATCGAGCAGTCTCGTTTACGCGGGTACTGAACCTCAAAAACGCGGGTCCATTTCGATTCTACCCTGGAACTCACTGAACTCACGCATCTTTCCATGGAGAATATTGGCAGGATAGGACCGAAAACTCCCCTGATCAAAAATTTCAGCTCGATTCCATCCATTGCCACAAAAGAAAGGATCACCATCCCCGGCGCCGCTCAGGTGTGGACTATTTGCATCCACTCACAAAGATCTTTGGCGGCAAGGGCCGTGATCGAATCACGAAGCGGAAAGGTCTGGATGCCGGGATACACAACAAAGAGGTGTTCGAGGCGCAGATTATCCAGCGCGATATGCATCGATTTGGTCGTGCGCGGGGAATCGGTGAGTTTCATCTCAAAGCCGTAGCGTCTTCCTTTATATGTCAGCAGCAAATCAAGTTCAGCACCGGAGTGAGTTGCCCAGAAAAAGAAATCATGGCCGCCATACATCGAACAGAGCTGCTCCACCACAAAGCCTTCCCACGAAGCCCCAACCTTCGGGTGTCCAAGAAGCGACTGACTGTCCGGTAAGTCCAGGATTTGATGGAGCAGCCCCGAATCACGAATATACAGCTTTGGCGATTTGACCTGACGCTTGCCGAGATTCTCATGCCAGGGCAGAAGCTGCCGAACAACAAACGCTCCGGAAAGTAAATCGATGTACCTGCGCGCGGTCGCTTCGGAGGCGCCAAGCGAGCGCGCCAGCTCTGAAGCATTGAGAACCTGTCCGTGGAAATGCGCAACCATACTCCAGAAGCGATGCAGGGTCTGTGAGGGGATTGCGTATCCAAGCTGGGGAACGTCCCGTTCCACAAAGGTACGAACGAAGTCCCTTCTCCAGCTCATACTGGCCTCATCGGTTCTCGCCAGAAAGGACCGGGGAAAACCCCCTCGCAACCACAACTGAGCCATTTCTTCGGTACCAACTTCCTGAAGATCGAACCCTCCCATGTCTACAAACGCGACTCGTCCCGCCAGGCTCTCCGAAACGCCCCTGATAATGTGCGGAGAGGCGCTTCCCAGGATCAGATACCGCGTGTTGCCCGTGGCCTGATCCGCCAGAACACGAAGCACATCAAAGAGTTTCGGCATTCTCTGGATCTCATCTATCACCACGACCCCTTTGAGATCCTTCAGCGCCAGAAGCGGGGCCTGGAGTCTGGCGATATCGGTAGGGTTTTCCAGATCGAAAAAATGTGACTCGAGTTCAGCTGTGATCAACCGGGCAATCGTGGTCTTTCCGCATTGCCGGGGACCTAAGATGGCCGTAACAGGGCTACGACTCATCGCAGATTGTATCTGGTTCTTCAGGCAATGTCTATCGATAAGCTTATTCATGGCGCCTCTATGATGCATTTACGATGAAAATACGTTGCGAAATATCAAATATTCAAGGAAAAGTTGCGCGGGATCACGTTGGGGGATGATCAGGCATTCATTGCGGAACCTATTCCCTTATCACTCGGGAAAACGTGAGCGAGCAGTTTGTCGAGGGCCAAAGCGGAGTGGGTTAATTTTTCTCCGGGGTGAAGATCGTCCCGCAGTAGCCCCACAAAGCCATCCCGGAGATAAAATAACCAACCACATTACGCTATGCCGACAAAGAAGCGACTCACCATACCGGGGGCCATCGCCCACATAATGGGCCGAGGGATCGACGGTCAGCGGATCTTCTGCGACGATCCCTCGCGGCGCCATTTCCTCGCGCTGCTTGCCGAGGGGATGCGGCGATGTGGCTACCGCTGCTATGCCTGGGCCCTGATGGATAACCACTACCATCTGGTCGTTCGCTGCGGGGGTCTTCCGCTCGACAGCCTGATGCGTCCGTTGCTTTCCTGCTATGCGAAGTATTTCAACCGCCTCGTCGGCCGCAGGGGATATCTCTACGGCGATCGCTACCGCTCGATTGTCAGCCAGGATCAGGGATACCTTGAGGAACTGATCCGCTATGTGCATCTCAACCCGTTGAGGGCAGGTATCGTGTCCGATCTGCAGGAGCTTGCCGCCTACGAGTGGTGTGGCCACGGAGCGCTCATCGGGGTACGGACCTGTGAGTTTCAGGATACAAAACCGGT
>WJJU01000548.1 GCA_014729595.1 Chitinivibrionales bacterium | reverse complement strand
TCCGCTATTTTTTCCAAAGGATAACACCTGTCAATAACCGCTTTGAATAAACCACGCTCAACCAAGTCCTTGAGCATCAATAAATCCTCAACCGTAATTTTTGCAACACCTGATGTAAAAACGGATACGTAGATACCGTCCTCATGAATAGCTTTCTTCGATCGTCTTTTAGAGATTTTGCCGACGGCGTCAAAAATGATATCATAGCGGTAATTTAATTTAAGATAATCCTGCTTTTGGTAATTGATAACTTGGTCCGCACCCAACGATTCAACCAATGAAATATGATCCGGTCCGCATACGCCGGTTACATGTGCGCCAAAAATTTTTGCCACTTGTACCGCCGCACTTCCGACAGCGCCCGAGGCACCATAAATAAGCACCGATTGACCATGTTCAATTTTGGCCTTACGTTTTAGGAAGTGAATCGCACATGCTCCACCGAAAGGTATAGCGGCAGCTTCTTCATACGTTACATTCCCCGGCATTAAGGTTATGACGCTATCTTCCGGAATAGAAGCATATTCCGCGAATCCGCCAAACTTACTTGCACGTACATATACTCGATCCCCCGTTTTAAACCTTTTCACGGAAGAACCGGCTTCCGCTACTTCACCGGCAAAATATCTTCCCAATACGCTGACAAAAGGTCCAATTATTCTCACAATCATTCGTAGAGGTAGCTTCAGCACAGGAATCGGAATATCGAGTGCTCGAATTCTTCGATCTCCGCTGGTTACCGGTGAAGCATGAATTTTGATGAGAACATCAGTACTTCCGGGCCTCGGCGTCGGCATTTCCATTTTTTGCAAAACCTCCGGCGGACCGTGCTTTTTGCATACTATAGCTCTCATGTATTACTCTCCCAATGGGTTCCAAAATATGGACCATATTCCTAATCCTTAAACACCGTCTCTCAACTTCTTACAGATGACACAGCTTTCATGCCTCATTTCAAAGCATATTCATCCGATCGTATTGCCTCATTACATTTTGTTGCCGACTCGCCTTGTCCAACGGCACGAACATAGAAATTTCTCATGGTTACCAGAACATCACCGGATTCATTAATAATCATTATGTTGAATTTTTTGATATTTTTACTGCTACTTGATTCATTTTTAGCAAATTCTACATAAGCAAAACATGCTTGATTTAGTGGTCTGCAAATTTCTACCTCATCAACAGCAAAAGGGATATGTGGTGTTTTTGCTTCTACGGAATCAATTAGACCGGCCACAGCCTGTAATGCACCATCCAAAATGCTAGGATGGAGAATAAATTGTTCAAAATCTCTTTCCAATCTATCATTAAGCCTCAATTCCGCCAAAGCAAATGAATCATTTACCCCGAATTTTTGTATTGTCTGAAATGCCTCACCATAGTGAAACCCATATGAATTAAAAACATCGTAATATCCCTTACCATCTTTTAATGATGTACATTTCTTTAGCCATTCTTTTACCGATCCTATATTTTCGTTTCCATCGGTATTAAAATTTCCATTCGAGAGCAAAAGCTTACCCTCGCAATGTACTACCTTTTCATTGTCATCATTGTACGTAGCAATTACATAGCCTATATCTCCATCACCCGAATTTAAATATGTATGCACACTTTGCGAACCTTGAGCAAAGCTCAGTGGCCGTGACCACACAATATCGGATATTTTTCGCACCCTGCGTTCGCCCGCAAGTATCCCCGCAACGCAAGCAATTTCTAAAAAACCCGAGCCGGGAAACAGACGCTCATTATTTATGCGGTGCTCTTGAGCATAAAACATTTGATCGGAAAGAATCGAACAAAAACTTATCCTTTTTAAATTTGATGAATTGTACGTAATCAAAGGATGCACATCTTCTTTACCGTGTGTCTGTTTTAATCTTCCGGACGATGCAGAAGGATCCGACACCCAATGACGTTTTTTTTCAAACGGGTATGTCGGCAATGAGATGATTTTTTGATTTTGATTTTTGTAGAGGCTTTTCCAATCCACCGACTCTCCCTTGCACCATTTTTGCGCCAGCGATATCAAATCTTTTTCATCATTCATATCTGTATGGTGATTTTCATCTTCATCATTTTTCGCATTTTTGCTGCTTCCATTCCGCTTACATACCCCTTGATAGAATGCATCAATATTTTGATTATCACGCCAATCCCTACATCTTTGGATCATTTCCAATTTGTCCGAAACAACAAATGCCAGCCGTTCGGCAAATGCTTCTCTCCCTACCTGGAGCGTATAGGCGAGCGCTTTTAAATCAAGGGTTTTCATTTTTCCGGAGAAATCCAGCAAATTTTCAACATATTCTCTCAAACGCTCTTTGTTTATCGCGGATATAACTATCAGACACGGACCCTTATTGGTACTTTCCTGCTGATGGCTTTCTTGGTTATGTTCCTCAATTAGCATGCTTGCATTCACGCCGCCGGCGCCGAATGAATTGATGAGCGCACGACGAATCGAGCCGGGCTCTGTTTGCCACTGCTTCGATTCATGTAACAAAAAGCATGGTGACTGTTGGAAATCTACATTTGGATTTTCATTTTCGACATGTATTGATGGTGCATACCGTCGGTGTTTGAATTGCATGAGAACCTTCACTATCCCCGCTATGCTTGCCGCCGATTCTGCATGCCCTACATTTGCTTTAACTGATCCGATCGGGCAAATGTTCTTTTTGGCTGTAAATCCTCGAAAGGCACTTGATATTGCCGCAATTTCCAAGCTATCCCCTAACTGGGTACCGGTACCATGCCCCTCTATATAGCCGATTGTCTCAGGATTAATATTCGCTCGCTCTAATGTACGCACTATTACGTCGGCTTGCGATTTGGGATTCGGCGCCGAATAGCCGTTTGATCGCCCGCAATGTTCATAGGCACTTCCCGCAATAACAGCATAAATTCGATCATTGTCCTCAAGAGCACTTTTTAGCGGTCGCAAGATTATGGCTCCTACAGCTTCTCCCGGGACAAATCCATCATCTCCGTCACCATAGCTGCGGCATTTTCCTTTCAGTGCAACCATTCGCCTTTGACAGAAAGAATGATATTTTGCCGGATGCAGGTATAGGTTTACCCCCCCGGCCACAGCCATCCCGCATTCACCATTGCGTAGGCTTTCGCAGGCTTGGTGTATTGCAACTAATGAGGAGGAACAAGCGGTATCCACCGGAACACTTGGACCCTTAAAGTCGAAAAAATAGGAAATTCGATTTGCAATGGACCAAGGCATTGCTCCCGGAGTTACCATATTTCCTTTTCTCCATTCGTCAGGAGCGAGTAAATTATAAGAATTTGTAGTAACGCCGGCAAATACACCGACACCCGCACTCTTACCTTCGGGGCACTTTTCCTTCAAACAATCCCTCGTATAGCCTGCGTCTTCAAAAGCCGACCAAACCGATTGCAAAAACAGTCTTTCCTGGGGGTCTATAATCATTGCTTCGTTTGAGGGTATGTTAAAGAATCGGTTGTCGAATTTATCGTGGTCTTCTAAAAATGCTCCCCATTTGCAATAAATTTTCCCCTCCGCCGCTTTTTGGGGATCGGGATCATAGAATTCTTCATAATCCCATCGATTCTTGGGGACTGTTTCGATTACATCTTTTCCCTTTTTGAGGTATTCCCAATATTCATCAAGATTTTTCGCTTTGGGGAAGTATGCATGCATACCTATAATCGCGATTCGCTCATCTTCAGCAATTATTTTGCTGCCGGATTTTGCCATCACCTTCTCTTCATATATTTCATTTTTATGCGCTCTTTCATCTTTCCCAAACTCATCATCCTCCATTGTTACCGCGTATGGTCCATTACAGGCAAAGAGTTGCAGCAGTTTATGCCCCTCTTCTTGCATAAGATGAGTCGAAAGCGATTCTACGCTATCATATTCATACAACAACGTTTTCGGCAATCCTGCGATTTCGTGTTCAAGCTGTGCATTTATCCTATTGATTAT
>WJJU01000547.1 GCA_014729595.1 Chitinivibrionales bacterium | reverse complement strand
GTCTTTGAACTTTGTCTTTGGTCTGGCGGCCCCACAACGAATATAGCCGTCGGCTATACATGCATCCCACCGCTATGTTTACTTCGGGGGTAATTAGATCGCGGGGATCGGTTCCCAAAAACTGCGCCGTGCTGGGAAGTATCTGCATTAACCCGACGGCACCCGCGCCGCTTTTCGCCACACTTCTGAATGTGCTTTCGGTGAAGATCTGGGCGGCAATGAGCCGCCAATCAAACCCGTACCTTCGGGCCATCTTCTTGATTATAGGATCGAATTCAGATATTCTATGGGGATTGGTGCGACGAAAAAACGAATAGTCGCTTTGAAGCCATTTTTCGACATCGAATGACGCGTTCCGTCGCGCGCTTTGAAGGACCGGATTGATTTGTTTGTCTTCGGTACTCTTTTTCGTGCCGGTTTCCGCTTTGGTGGACACATCCGTAGTTTCCGACGGTACGACGGCCACGGCTTCTTGAGGTTCGTCGTTGTTGACGCACCCGGCCCAAAGAACCGGCGCAATCAGGAGCGCCGACAATGCGAAGGTTCTCTGTAAGTAGTTATGGTTCATCGTTGACTGTCTCTTGCATTCAAAACGAAGTGAGGGCTACCACATAGCCGGAACCTCCTATATTTGTCCTATCACATAGGCCAGGCCCAAAAATATTGCGGCGATCATGATTGCCCAGCCGAGGTTTTTTCTTTCGGTGATCTCTTTGCGGATATCGATCTTATCCATGAGATCGAACGCTCGCCAAGCGACAAAACAGCCTAAAGCGTAGACCAGAGCCCTAAGAAGTGTGTAGGCGAAATTGATGAGATAGGTGATAATGAGATCCTGGTTCATTCCTCGATCCTTCCGCTTGAGTTACGCACTGAGTCCGTAGTTCAGTATAACCTATGGCGAACGCTTCGGCAACCCCCCTTTACGACGGCCTCTTTTTTCTCGATCCTGAGACCATGAGAAGAAAAATTTAATCATTCTAGCAAAAGGTGATTGCCTTCGAAGCATAATCAAAGTATTTTATCTGGCTCGATCCGATACTCCGGCATCCCGTGGCCGCTTGCGTGTGAGATTTCTCTTCAGTTGTGTTCACTCTAACACTTTAACCTCTTTTGGGGGATCTATATGAACTACAACCTGCTCTACCTCTCACTCGGCGCAGGGATTCTTGCGCTGATCTACGCCTTTATCAGATCGGCGTGGATTAACAAACAAGACGCCGGCACCGATCGGATGAAAGAGATCGGGGCGGCCGTGCGCGAAGGTGCGATGGCGTTCTTGTCCAGGGAATACAAGGTCCTGGCGTTCTTTGTTGCCGCGGTGGCCATACTGCTGGTAATCGGTAATACCGGTAATGTCCGGTGGGTCGCGCTGTCGTTCATCATCGGCGCGCTTTGCTCCGGTACGGCGGGCTTTTTCGGAATGCGTGTCGCCACCGCCGCGAACATGCGTACCACTCAGGGCGCCAGGACCGGTCTTGCGCAGGCGCTTGCGGTTGCGTTTTCCGGTGGTGCGGTGATGGGAATGTCGGTCGTTGGCCTCGGGATCATTGGGCTTTCGGGACTATTCCTGATCTACACCAATGTGTTCGGCTCCGAACTTTCCCAAATTACCGATACGGTGCTTCCCGTGCTTAACGGTTTCGCGATGGGAGCTTCTTCGATTGCGCTGTTCGCCCGTGTCGGAGGGGGTATTTACACCAAGGCGGCCGATGTCGGCGCGGATTTGGTTGGTAAGGTTGAAGCGGGTATTCCCGAAGACGATCCGCGGAATCCGGCGACAATCGCCGACAATGTCGGTGATAATGTCGGTGATGTGGCGGGTATGGGGGCCGACCTTTTCGAATCGTATGTCGGCTCGATTATCGCTTCGATGGTACTGGGGGCTTCGACCGGTAATCTCCCCTTGGTTGTCCTTCCACTTGTTCTTGCGGGTACCGGAATTGTCATTTCCATAATAGGAACCTTCTTTGTACGCACCAAAGAGGGGGGTAATCCTCAGGCGGCTCTTAATATTGGAACATTCGGTGCCGGCGGCATTATGGCGGTATTAACCTACCCGATCGTTTTAAATCTGGCCCCGGCAACCTATGAACTCGACGGTGTGACTTATTCCGCCGCAGGCATTTTCTGGGCTACAATCGCGGGACTGGTCGCCGGTATTGCTATAGGGATGCTGACCGAATACTACACGGCCGAGAACAAAAAGCCCGCCCAAAAGATCGCGGATTCTTCAGAGACGGGGGCCGCAACGAACATCATTCAGGGTCTCAGCACCGGTATGCTCTCGACCGCACTGCCGATTATCTGTTTGGCCGCGGCGATTCTTGTCGCCTTTTCCTTTGCCGGTCTCTATGGTATCGCCATTGCGGCGCTGGGTATGCTTGCCACAACCGGCATTCAGTTGGCGGTCGACGCCTACGGGCCTATCGCCGACAATGCCGGCGGTCTCGCCGAGATGGCTGAACTCGAGCCGGGTGTCCGCAAGCGCACCGATAAACTCGATGCCGTCGGAAACACAACCGCGGCGATTGGAAAAGGGTTCGCGATTGGCTCGGCCGCACTCACCGCACTCGCCCTGTTCGCTTCATTTCGCGCCGTCGTGGATATCGATGTAATCGATGTCACCAAGCCCACCGTGACGGCGGGGTTGTTCCTTGGCGGCATGCTTCCGTTCTTGTTCTCTTCGTTTGCGATGGCCGCGGTCGGACGCGCCGCATTCGCTATGATCGAGGAAGTGCGTCGTCAGTTCAAGAGTATACCGGGGCTACTTGAGGGCAAGGCCAAGGCGGACTATGCACGATGCGTGGACATTTCCACCGCAGCCGCAATTAAAGAAATGGTCGTGCCCGGCCTTATCGCGGTACTGACGCCGGTTGTGGTTGGCTTTGCCGGCGGTCCCGAAATGCTCGGCGGTCTTCTGGCCGGCGTGACGGTTGCCGGAGTTATGATGGCGCTGTTTATGTCGAATGCCGGCGGCGCCTGGGATAACGCCAAAAAGCATATCGAGGGTGGTGCTCACGGCGGGAAGGGCTCGGAAGCTCACAAAGCCGCGGTTATCGGTGACACGGTGGGTGATCCGTTCAAAGACACCGCCGGCCCCTCGCTTAATATTCTAATCAAGCTGATGAGTGTGGTCTCATTGGTGATTGCGCCGATGCTGGTTCGGTAAGCGGAGCGCTGAATCGCTTAGCGCAAATGCACGCCTCCGTCGGATACCGTTCGCCGGGGGCGTTTGCCGTAAAAAACCGTCCCCGATGGGATCGTCCGCGGGGGCGGAGGCAAAGTGCACGCCGCGAACTGCATTTCGTGGCTTCGCCGTAATTCCAACGGATGCAGCCTTGCTTACTATCTTCTCTGGCGTCCCATCGCGCGTTTTTGCGCTTCGCCAAGAACAATCCTGACATATAAAAACCACGCGAAACCGGATCGGGGGAGCCATCAATTTTTGTCAAGCCATGGTATATGTTCTCATTTCGAACCGGATCGAATAAATCCCCCAGTCTGATTTCTATAAAGCTTTTCTAACGCGCATGTGTTCCGCTCGACGGTCGGCGTTTACTTTTGGTGTGTCGGTCAGGTTCCGGAAAAAAAGCCGAGTCCGAATCCGGTATTAGTGAGGGGCGAGACTTTGTAAAGGGCAAGGCATCGGGACCGCGGTCGAGAGGGCGAATGGTTGCGCCGACGAGCGGAGAGACGATGGTTGTATCTCTCGAAGGAACAGCGGAACCGACGTCGAAGCAGTTGGGCGTTCGGCGTTTGTGTGAAGATGGGTTAGTAGTGTTTGTTTTAAGCCAAAGAGCGGCGGGGCGACGCCCCGCCACCTTGGCGGAACGGTACGTGACCGTCAGGCAGGCTTGCGGAAATGAAGGATTCCCCATTGGAGGCGACCATTGTTGCCCGCATCCACCCAGTGGCGAAGGCCGATTTTCATACGATCGATATAGTCCTTGCTCACCAAGTTGCCGATTTCTTCATGCCGGTTTTCCGTCTCGCGCAGCACCCGTCCGTAATGTGAAGGAAGCTGGGAAGTGTGGTCGCTGAATCCCACTTCTTCCATGCCGTTGTCGGTGAGAGTCTTGCGGTAAAACGAAAGACTTCCCAGCGAATCGAGATGGATACGATCCAGTACCGGCTGAAGCGCTTCGGAATCGACATCCTCCACCTGCATTATGTCGGTGAATACGAACTCACCGCCGGGTTTAAGTACGCGTGCCACTTCGGCCATCACTTTCGCGCGTTCACCGCTGTGCAGGATCGCATCCTGCGACCACACGACATCGAAACTACCGTCGGGCGCCGGGATCTTTTCGAAGCTTGCATCGAGTACTTCGATTTTGTCGTCAAGCCCTTGGGCTTTGTTCATTTCCCGGTCGCGTTCGTTTTCTTTCTCGCTGAGGTTCAGAGCCACTACGTGGCAGCCGAACGTTTTGGCAAGATATCGCGCGGCTCCACCGTAGCCGGCCCCGATATCGAGCACCCGACTCTCGTGACCCAACGAAGAGAGCTTCGAGGCCATTGACTCCACGGTGCGCCGGGAGGCGTCGAAAATCGACTCTTCTTCGGAGCGATATAAGCCGATATGTATGTCTTCGCCGCCCCATATTTTAAAGTAAAAATTGTCGGCGTCGTCGCTGTTGTAATACCCGCGCGCCGTCTCTACGACCGTTGAGTACTCGTTTGGTGCATCACTCATAAGTTATTCCTCCTCGTCAATAACGTACTCTTTTTCCGCGACATGAATGAAAAAGTCGGGGTCGTGGTCGTGATACGTTTCTTTGAAATCGCCGAATGTTTCTATCCGCTGAAAACCCACTTGAGTCATAAGATCGCGAAGATAGTTCTTACGCAGGGGAAACATGTTCAGGTGATAGACCGCGCCGTCGGCGAATGCATAGCGAAACCGCGCCAATCCGTCGTCTACGTGCTCCGGTTCCGCGGTTACGTTGTCGCCGCAGTAGTAATACTTGTGCTTACAACTAAAGCCGTTGTCAAGGATTGAGTCATAGTTGCGTTGGTCAATAATCAACAAGCCGTCGTGCTTGAGCATTGCGTAGTATTCGGCCAGCGCTTTGCGACGATCTTTCTCGTGAAATAAATGGGTGAACGAGTTACCAAGGCAAATAATGGCATCGAACTCCCCATGAATGTCGCGGTTAAGAAAACGCCAGTCCGCCTGCACCGTACGAAGAATATGGCCGTGTCGGCGGGCGTTGTCGAACGCTTTGGCGAGCATGGCCGGACTGCCGTCGGCACTGGTAACCTCGAAGCCGGCTTTCAACAGTTGGACTGAATGAAAACCGGTCCCGGTCGCCACATCGAGGACCTTCCGCTTGCCGCGCTCTTTCAGCACGCTCAAGAAAAAATTACCTTCACTTTCGGCGCGGCTCTCCCAGTCAATCAATTCGTCCCATTTTTCTACAAAGGTACTGACATACTCTTTTTTGTAGTGACTGGTGTCGCGTATGTTTGTAGGATTTTCTCCGTACTGCTGCTGTTGTGGTTCGCCTTTTACGATAGCACTTGACATGGCTCTTCCTCCTTAAATATTGTGGATAACGTTCCGGTATAAACC
>WJJU01000546.1 GCA_014729595.1 Chitinivibrionales bacterium | reverse complement strand
GTTTGACATTGTCCGGCAGGCGAGGAGTGATTTTTTCTTTGACCAGCTTTACCACGTCCGCGGTACCGAAGCGGTCGCCGGCCCACGCCGGTCGCGCGTCGGCTGGAACGAATCCACCCTTTCCGGCATTGAATGTCCACCGACAGATGCTATGAAGCGATTTTTGACCAGCCATGCAGTCCTCCTATTCTGTAAAATTATACTAATACCTAAATTCGTCGATTCTTTCGGGGGTAATCGCATCAAGGCGTTGGCTCATACGGATTTCACCTCGCCCGGGGGATTTACCATGCCCTGACGGGTAAGCCTTGCGACGGCTCCAATCCTTCATAAATCAACAACTTGCGCTCTTCCCACATTCAGAACTGACGGATTCAGGCAGTATTATGTAATGGTTTTTTCCAAAACTGATTTCCAGCGACCATACGCTTCGGTGTATGCTTCGGCCTTGCCCGCATCCGGTTCCACCGTCGCCACCGTATCGAGACCCGAGAATGCCTCCACGAAGTTGTCGTATATACCGGCGCCAATCCCCGAGCCGCGAGCCGCCCCCCGGGAACCGTCGGTATTGTACAATTCGAGCCGCGCTCCACTGAGTGTCGCGAATGCTTCGCGAAAGATGGGACTCATGAACATGTTGGCGTCGCCGGCGCGAACCGTCCGCGCTTCCACACCGGTCGATTTCATCACTTCGAGCCCATAGTTAAGCGCAAACACGATCCCTTCCTGCGCCGCACGGAGTACGTGAGCTTTAGTGTGCGAATTGAATTCAAGTCCATGCACCGACGCTCCAATACTGCGGTTGCCCAGCGTCCTTTCCGCTCCGTTGCCGAACGGCAGAACAAGAAGCCCATCGGAGCCCGGCGCCACCGTCCCGGCCAGCGTATTCATTTCGTTGTAGTCCAGCGAAACGCCGTCGAGCGTCATGATATTTTGTTTCAGCCAGCTATTGAGAATGCCGGTGCCGTTCACACAAAGCAGAATCCCGTACCGCGGTGCTTTATCGCTATGGTTTACGTGAACAAACGTGTTGACGCGCGATTCGGGGTCGTAGTTGGTTTGATCGCCGACTCCGTAAACGACGCCGGAAGTTCCGGCGGTAGCGGCTACTTCGCCGGGATTCAAAACGTTGAGTGAGAGCGCATTGTTTGGTTGGTCACCGCCCCGGTACGCTACCGGCGTACCGGCCCTGAGACCCGTCTCTTCAGCGGCTCCGGCGGTAACTTCTCCTTGAACGGCAAAGCTTGGAGTGATTTCGGGAATAAAATCGTGCGGAAAGCCGAAATGCTCCATCACCATTTCCGCGATATCGTTGCGGTTGAAATCCCACAAAACACCCTCCGATAAGCCGGATGGAGTAGTAGTAATCCGGCCGGTGAGCTTATAGGCAATCCAGTCGCCGGGAAGCATGATCTTGTTGATTTTGCCGAAGAGTTCCGGCTCATTCTCTTTTAACCAGGCAAGTTTAGCCGCGGTGAAATTGCCGGGTGAATTGAGAAGGTGTTTTAAGCACTTTTCGGGACCGATCGCTTCAAACGCTTGCCGACCGTAGGGGACGGCGCGGCTGTCACACCAGATGATCGCCGGCCGGAGCGGATTGCCGTCGCCGTCAACCGTGACCAGTCCGTGCATCTGATACGATATACCGATTGCACCGACATCCTCGAGATTTACGTTGGCCGTCTCCCGTATCTCGGCGACCGCGTTCTTCACATGGAGCCACCAATCATACGGATCCTGCTCGGCCCAGCCCGGTTGCTTCGCAATCATCCCCATCTCTTTTTTGGGAGAGGTGGCAGTCGCCACGGCTTTGCCGGTGGCCGTTTCGAGCAGTGTCGCCTTAACCGAAGAGCTTCCCACGTCGAATCCAAGAAGGTACGCTTGACCCATGAATATTATCTTCCTTTCTCGGCTGAGGGTTTCGAGCGGGAGCCGTTCCGAGACTCCTCTCGGCGTACTCCTCTAAGGGAACCAAAAATAATTGCGGCGGTAGGTCGAAAATAGAGAGTAGTCATTTCGACCGCGAAACGACGGAAAAAAGATGGTTGGTACCGGGCCGGACACAAAGTATTTTGGTTAGCGAACCGCGGCCGGCCCGAAAGTGTTTTCGCGACCGCGGGCTATACTAGTTAGATGAATAGTGCCTGTCCGGAAACCCGCTTTGGTACGCCGGCCGAGAGATGATTCGGCCACCAAGGGGCGGAGAAGAGGCGCATCCGTTGCGATACGGCGATTCTCGACAACGACTCGGAGCCGGCGGACGGTCGGGAGAGCACTGCCCAAAAGGGCGGACGAACGTACCGAGCCGGACGCGAGGCGTGAACCCGGCAAGTATCCCGCGGTTGGCCGCCGCGCCGAATGGGTTTTTCTGACAGTCACTAAATACGGCAGGTCAATCGCCGTTCTCGTCGGAGGCTCGCACGGGGGTGGGTGTGGCGGCGGTGAGGTGGAGTACTTCTTGCCGTTCGGACGGAATACGGCTTATCCTACCGAGTTTGGCTTAGCCTCGTCGTTTCCGAACGAGGGAATCAACGAGTTCAGGTTTAGTTTTTTTTTAGGGCGAATCATCGTAATCGTGTTGTTGGGGAGGCGGTAAGAGCATGTCGAAGTACATCTTCGTGACGGGGGGAGTGGTTTCATCATTGGGTAAAGGTATTGCCGCGGCTTCGATCGGCCTTCTACTCAAATCGAGGGGGGTTCGAGTCGCCAATCAAAAATTTGATCCCTATCTCAATGTTGATCCAGGAACAATGAATCCCTATCAGCACGGCGAAGTATACGTCACGGACGACGGTACCGAGACCGATTTGGACTTGGGGCACTATGAGCGATTTACCGGCGTTACGACGTCGCGCAACAGCAACTACACCGCCGGCAGGATCTACGACCAGATACTCAAAAAGGAGCGCCGGGGCGATTTTCTGGGTGGGACGGTGCAAGTGGTCCCACATGTTACCAGTGAGATCTGTGACGGTATACGCAGCCTTGCATCCCCCGACGTCGACGTGGTGATCAGCGAAATTGGCGGAACCGTTGGCGATATCGAGAGCCTGCCGTTTCTTGAAGCTTTGCGCCAGTTTCGGTTGCAGGAAGGGCGCAATAATGTTCTGTTCGTTCATGTGACGCTTATCCCGTATCTCCACAAAGCCGGCGAGGTGAAGACAAAGCCTACCCAACATTCCGTAGGACGACTTCGTGAGATCGGTATTATTCCCGATATTCTCATCTGTCGAACCGAAAGGCATTTGGAAGCCGATGTTCGCCGAAAGATATCGCTGTTCTGCAATGTGGATACCGATGCGGTCATCGAGGCGTTTGACGTCTCGCATACCATATACGAGGTCCCCCTGGACTTCGCGGCGCAGAATCTTGATCATGTTATTGTCGACACGCTTGGCTTAAAAGCCGGTCGACGTAACCTTCGTGCGTGGCGAGATTACGTCGAACGGGTTATCAACGCCGAAAATGAAGTAAAAATTGCCGTCGTAGGCAAATACTCCGATCTGCTTGACGCTTACAAGTCGATTCATGAGGCGTTGGCGCATGGAGGTACGTACCACTCGGCGACGGTGAAAATTGAAAGCGTATCTTCAGAAGAGATAGAACAAAAGGGCGCGGCGGCCGTTCTTAAGAACATAGACGGTATTCTGGTACCCTACGGTTTTGGGACAAGGGGGCACGAGGGGAAAATCATGGCGATTCGCTACGCGCGCGAACACAACGTTCCATTTTTGGGTATATGCTTGGGCATGCAAATGGCGGTAGTGGAGTTCGCGCGCAATGTCCTCAAGCTCAAAGGCGCGGACAGTACCGAGTTGGCTCCTGAATCGCCGTATCCCGTTATTCACCTGATGGAAGAACAAAAGAAGGTGATGAATTTGGGGGGAAGTATGCGTCTTGGTGCGTTCCCCTGCGAATTGAAAAAAGGAACGCTTGCGCGAAAAGCATAC
>WJJU01000545.1 GCA_014729595.1 Chitinivibrionales bacterium | reverse complement strand
AGGTATTTCCCAATCCCGCGACTCTTAGAGCGTTACGATATAATTCATCGTATCGTGTTCGCTTTACGAGTACGGGCGAGTACTCCCGCATCGCTATCTATTCTATATCGGGCCAGCGAATCCGAAATCTTTCAACCAAGCAATCCCCTTCGACACATGCCGATTATTGGGAATGGGACGGCAGAAACGAAAACGGAACCATGGTTGAACCTGGGACCTATTTTTTTCATGCACTAAAGCACCGAAAAGAAGGTACTATAGGCAAAATTCTTCTGAAACCATAGCAGCAGCAAAAAACTATGACCCAAAGATTAAAGACAGTAATTATCGGCTTGGGAGTAATGGGTAAAAACCACTTTCGTATCCTCCGTGATCTCCCAGAAATTGAGATTGTCGGATTATGTGATCCCTCGCCACAGGGGATAGAAGATCAAGCTGTTTTTGGCAGTGTAGAGCACTTACTCACCGAAAAGGAATTTGACTTAGCAATAATCGCTGTCCCTACGCCATACCATCGCGAAATTGCTGCAACTCTTATGAAAAGAGGTGCGACCATGCTTATCGAAAAACCGGTTGCATCCACGGTATGGCAGGCCCGTGAGATCCTTGAGACGGCCCAACAAGGGAATATCCCTGTAGCGGTAGGTCACACAGAACGTTTCAACCCGGTCGTACAAACCCTTAAACAAGAGGTTGCAGGCAAAGAGATATTGAGTATCAACATAGCTCGCATCGGACCATATCCCCCACGTATTACCAATGTAGGTATTCTCACAGATTTAGCCGTTCACGATATAGATCTGCTTCGTTTCATTACCGGCAAAGAAATTGTGAACGGCAGTATCTACAAAACGCGAAAAATTGATGGTCACCTTGAAGATAATGCAACGCTATCATTTCAGTTAGAGGGAAAAACTGTGGCAAATATCGTCACTAATTGGCTCACCCCCTTTAAAAAGCGGCGTATCGAGGTGGCAACAGAAGATGCCTATTACGAAGCGGATCTCATTTCTCAAGAGCTTACCGAGTACTCCCGCTATACAGAGCACTCCCCCTATCAAGAGAACAGCTCCTATGTCACACGCCATTGTATCGTACCTAAAGGAGAACCTCTTCGTGGAGAACTTGCGGCATTGATCAATTATGCTCATTGTGGGGAAAGGGGACATTTGGCCGATATTGAAGATTCTTTACTCACATTAGAGGTAATTGATCGCTTTGGGATAGATAAATGAGCACAATACGCGTCATGCAGCTCAGCGAGGAGCGAAGGGCTGAATGGGAGGATTTTATTTGCCGCGCCAACAACGGAACGGTATTCCATCGTCTTTCTTTTCTAGACTACCATCCTTCTGAACGATTTGCATTTCATCATCTGATGTTCTACAAAGATGACACGTTGATTGCGGCTCTACCGGCATCCATAACCGACGGGCGGTTAAAAAGTCCAGCCGGTGCCAGCTTCGGTGGATTTGTAGTTCCGCCCCGCCTTGATTTGCGTACAGCAGACCAAATAATCAAAGAATTACTAACATATTGCCACAATATTAACGTGAAAGAAATACTCATTACCCCCCCCATGCAGGTGTACAGTAAAACCTTTGATGAATCGATCGAGTATGCAATGCTATACAATCATTTTAGACAAGATTGTGCACTATACTCCTCGGTAATCGATCTTTCACAAATTTGTGACAAAACGGATCTATCCCGCAACACCCGCCATAAAATTAATAAAGCCGTAAATAAGAACGTACGTATCGCCGAAAGCGATGCTTTCGAGGAGTTTTATCCGATTCTGCTTAAAAATAAGGCAAAATTCGGCGTACAACCGACACATACTCTCGAAGAACTCCGACGAATCCACGCATTAGTTCCGGGTATGATGAAACTATTCGTAGCCTATCACGAGACGAAACCCATTGCAGGAGAATTGCTCTTTGCGGCCAATGACAGGTGCATACTAAATTTTTACACAATGCATCTTTATGAATATCGCAATCTCTTTGCGGTTAATTACCTGGTCGAACATGCCTTACGTTGGAGCGTCCAACAGGGTTACCGATACTATGACTACGGTGTCTCCGCGGACACATTCAGTTCTGATCCCATGGAACCTTCCTGGTCGCTTGTGTGGCTCAAAGAATCGATGGGAGCTGCGGGATGTATGAGAAAGACATACTCCCGGACCATCGTAAATAAATAAGGGAGCTCATCACGACGCCTCCCCCCAAATGGTAATAGGGGCGACATTTTCCCTTTAGCGTAAAGAATAATGCAACAACACGGAACGTCATCTCTTCAGTATAGCCTTCGTCACCTTGCCAAAGGAGTCATGCTCTACGGGACTACCGATGTGGCAGTCATGGGAATTCGCTTTGCACTGCTCGCGCTGTATACCAGAGCCCTTGCGCCACGTGATTTTGGTACTCTGGCCATCGTGCAAACATCTATCGTTTTGGCCGGTGCGGTCATCTCGCAGGGATTACCTTTTGCGTTAATGATACGATACAAGCAGGTAAATCACACCCAAGCGCACATTCTGAAGGATTCTGCATTCTGGGCGCTATTAATCATTTGCATTGGGATAAGCACCCTCATGCTATCCGGCTCTCTTTTGATCAACCACGACACCATGATAAAGAATTTAATGCCGTGGCTGATGGTGTGGGTGAGTTCAGGGGTGATGGCACCGATTGCAGCCGATTCATTACGAATAGAAGAAAAAATAGTGCGATACGGAATAGCACGAATCGGACGGGCAGGCGTAGTTGCATTTATTGTAGTAAAAGCCTCCATTCAAGGGACGCTTGACCTGCAGACCGTGATTAGAGCAGAGGCTATCGGTGCTTCATCAGAATTTCTTTTAAGTATGATCCTCGATGGTTATCTACCCGGTCGTTTTTCTCTCGATGGGTGGCGTGATTTGTGGAGAACGGGACTACCCTTGTGCATCGTGAGTCTTGGTTTTCTCTTCATCGATTTTTCGGATCGGTATCTTATACAATCGTTTATGGGGGCAGAGGCAACAGGTTATTATGCGACTGCTGCACGGATAGCAATCTGTGCATCTTTTTTGGCCGAAGCTTTTAATGCTATGTGGACCCCATACTATTACCGCATAGAGGGATCCGGCAACATGTCGACCAAACAGTTTCACACAATCTATGGTAAGCTTATAATGCTGTTTGCGGTCGTTATATCGTTTCTCATGCTTTGTTTACCACTTATAGTGGATCTTAAAATATTCGACCGTCCATTTATTCCCCCTGCTTACCGCCAAATAAGTCACATTATCCCAGTCCT
>WJJU01000544.1 GCA_014729595.1 Chitinivibrionales bacterium | reverse complement strand
GTTCTAAAAATTTTTCATGTAAAGGATCAATCCGATAATCCGACCTTTAATTTCTTGTCCAATCGGCGAAAAAAAGATTCGTCCAAACAAAGGCCGCATTCAAATGGTTAACTCGTAATGATAAAGATAACTTTTCGCTTCATACAATTCCATCATAAGGCGTTCGCCCACCGGGCATTTGTTCTCGGCACAATAATTGCTCCCTCTGCTTTAGCCCCACCGACCTTCAAAAAGAAGTAAAAAGCCCAACGTTAAGGGAAACCGGGACATGTTTTAACTACGTACCTCAAAGGAGGATTTTATGTTGGGATGGGCACTGAGTTTTTTGGTCATAGCTCTTATCGCCGCGGTCTTCGGCTTTGGCGGCATTGCATCGGCGGCTGCGGGAATCGCGAAAATTCTCTTTTTCGTGTTCCTTGCGCTGTTTATCATAAGCCTTATTATGAATATGGCGCGTGGTGCATGACAGCCTTTGCAATTTCGCAGAGTTCAATAGTTAGAATGAGGCTATCGTTAACACGTATAATAGGAGGAAAAAATGAGTGGAATTTCGTTAACATCGGACCACGAAACAATACAGGAATGGGCGCGAATACGCAGAGGGAAACCGTCTCGAGTTGCCGACGAGCAACAAGGTACGGAAACATTGAGCATTCAATTTCCAGATTCGACAAACGGTAACCATGAACGCATTCAATGGCGCTCATTCTTTGCTAAATTTGACAAACAGCACCTTTGCATGGCATACGATAACAAAACCGAGGACAATAGACTCAGCCAGTATTACCAATTCATGCCGGCACCCCGCGGCATTCTTCTTACGCTCCATACGGAACATGAAGCCGTCATGCGTTTGTTCGACGAATTGGCGAATACCACAACTCGAGCAACAAAAGCTCGCACACAGGGCGCACTGCAGCTCGAAAAACTCCTCAAACCGCATATGAAAGGCGAAGAAAAGGTTTTCTACCCTCGCTTAGTGCACGAGTGCGACGAGGAAGATGCTATTATCGAAATTTTGGAAGGCTACGAGGAGCACAAGGCCGCAAAACGAGTATTGAAAGACTTGCAGAAAACCAAACCCGATTCCCTCGAATGGGCCGCGCGACTTTCGGTTTTGCAGGAACTCATCGTTCATCATATCGGCGAAGAAGTATCCGAAATCTTTCCCACCGCATGGGAGAAACTTGACAATGACACTTTTGAAAAACTGGATACGGCCTACAAAGCCCGGGAACGCAAACGTATCGCAAACATGTAGCTCCGGCGGGTTCCTCTCATTGCCCCAAAGAATGTGTGAAAGCCTGGGCGATCATATTGCTCAGGTTTTCTTTATCGTTAACAGGCACCGCTTCACATATCCATCGCGTACGCTTTGCGGGATGACATGTAATTTTGTTTACATATTGTGCAATGTTCCAAGTGCATTCCGTTATCCTCTTCGCCCGCATACCGAGGACCGGTACCTGAAAGTCGGAATGTGGAGGAAAGCAGAAAGAGGCACATAGTGCTCGTGGATGAGACTAAATATTACTCCAAGCACAATTTGTATTAAGGGGTCAACTAGGGAAAAACAGACCTAAAGGTCAGGTCACACGCTATCAATTAACCACAACCCTGCTCGGAGTAATACTACTCCGAGCACAATTTGTGTTAAGGGGCCAACCAGGAAAAACCTGACCTAAAGGGCAAGTCACACGCTATTAATTAACTGCAACCCTGCTCGGAGTAATAAGTTGGCGAAAATTCCGTAACATACGCTGGCGAAAAGAGGCAATTTTTAATAGGAAACTCAAGTATCTTAACATAAAGAACCAAAAGACATTTGATCATTTACATAATCGATGAAGAATGGTAAGTGCACCCCATCGTTGCCAAGTCCCTCATATTCAAGCATGAGGGTAGGAGCGGACAGGAAAAACGTGCCGGTGCCGGCCGAAGAACTCAGCATTCCAAGTTGGACTGCTCCCCCGATGCATGCTCCCGCCGTTGGCGCAAAGCAGCCACGCCGGTACGGAGTAAGTGAACGCTTACCGGGTTTGCGATTGAATGCCCTGAGCCTTTCCTGGAGGGAAAAAACGGTTTTACATATATTGAGATTTCCCGATTTAACCGGTGGTGAGATCCCTTAATAGATATAGCCTTGGCCATAATTTCCGGTAGTTCGTTTACTTATATACATGACGGAAGGATTCTTATGCAACGATGGTGTAAATACATGTCTAAAGGATTGTTGTACAATAAGAGGGAATAATTGCCCTTCCACGTAGAGAGTAACCGCCTTGTTCTACCGAGGGGCAAAAATAGCCCCTCGGTTAACACTCCAGTAGTTAACTATCGTCAGCAAAAGCTATGGTGCCCGCATCGTAAGTCTCCCCCGGACTGAGATTGATGGCGGTTGCATCACCCAATGCGCCCACCGAATGGTCAGGTTCTCCTGCGCTGTAGAACACGATCGGCTCACTCAGTTCATCGTATTCACCATTATTGTCCAGATCCTGGTAGAGTGCAATTACCCAGTCTTTTGTAGTCGGGATATCGGTAATAGTAACGGAAGCATCGTCCTCGGTTGCTTTGGCTCTTCTTATCGGGTCCGATAATTTGTTATCCTTGATTTCAATAATGATCGGCCTGTTTTCCGAAACAGTACCGGCATAATCGATTGTCAGGCTTACGGCTCCCAACTCCTCGACCGTTACTCCGTTATCATCATCATCACTACACCCTCCAACGACGAGAATCATCGCAGGTACGACAAATATACTTACTATGAACGATCTTTTCACCATGGTTAATCCTCCGTTGAAAAAGGTTACTTTATGCTATTGATTGTGCGACAAGGTTTTTTTCGAATACTTCAGTGGTCGCTTATACCCCCTTCCTTTTGTCATTTAGCTAATGAAATTATATGAAGTGGTATCTACCGACAAATTTCATCATTGCCTTAATGACAGTTGTTAACCGATGGGCTCAAAAAAACCTTCTTTGGGTTGAAGCATCGGGCGATCGCGAAGCCGACACGCGAAATCGCTTAGCGATTTTGCTGATGCTCACCAGCGCGATAGTACTCTTTACAAATCAAGCTCGCCTCACCGCATTCATAATAAGGCTGATTATAAAGAGTGCCAGAAAAACAAAAAACAGGATTTTTGCGATCCCAGCCGCCGCCGTCGCAATGCCGCCAAAGCCGAAGACCGCCGCAATAAGAGCGACAACCAGAAATGTAATGGCCCACGACAACATAACATCCTCCTTGTTTGAGTTTAGCCGATACGTATTATCTCTAAGAACAACTATGCATTACACAAGAGAATACACTTACATCCTCTACACCAAGCAAATATTTGGTATCATTCGCACAGCCATCATTCCTCAATCCCGGCGCGTTCGATCCGCTTAGATCGCCAATCCTACTCTGCCGACCAGCACATACGGATTCTCTCCGCCGATTTCTTTTACGTGTAGAGTATTCCTGATCACTATATCCAAGTGCACATTAGAGGTCCTGAAAAATACCACGCCGACCGAGCCTGACAATGTAAAACCCGCCGCATTCTCATCCTCGGCCCGTACGAATCCAAGCCCCGCATCGCCACCGATGAACGGCGACACGCTTGTTTTGAGCGGATAGAAGTCACCACCAATATTCATCATTGCCATTACCGCCGAGCCCCAATCCGTGGTGACATCGCCGATCACATTTACCGCCCCATGTGCCGTCGGCTCCCACTTGTACCCTCCATAAAAGTTGTAACTTATGGGATCGGTATCGAGACCGACAAATGATCCCGGTCCAAACCCGAAAGTGACAAGATGCAGAGCTTCTTTGCGTCGGGCAATTTCCTCTGTCTCGTCAGGCTCAATATCACCTACAAGATCTTGATCTTGGCTATTCTTGTTTTTGTCCTCATTTTTACTCTGGGCAAGACGCGGTACATGAAACCCGGTATTGTCTTCCGCGCCTCCCCTGGAATAAAGCAGTCCCACAATCAGAACAGCCGACAACACTCCTACCCTTGATATCCTTGCATTGTTGCTACCATTCCACATAGTGCCTCCCTTCCGCACTGGATACTTTTGCTTAGAAAACATTTCACTGACCCCTCTTACGCCAGCAAGACCTATACCAACTACGACATCCCTAAAAGGATATCGAATATCCATGATAGCAGCCGAAATATAGAAGGCGAATGCCAAGCGTATTCAACGTTGCCGACTTCTAATTATCTGGTAGGAGGTAATTTGTTGATTATAATTGCAAGGATAGTGAGGGTAAACAGTGCGTTTTCTCGCCGTTGCAAGCTCAGTGGATTTTCGCCTATGCATAGCGGCCTTACTTATGTGGGAAATTCTTGTTGTGCCGCCACGTGTTGCGGTGACCTTTTGCCTGTGCCTGTAGAGTAGCGCGAAAGTAACAGGCCGGCAACCGACTTAATCCGGAGGTTCTCTACCCCCCGCGGGCTTTAGGGCAACGCAGGATAGTCTCCCTCGATGGCGGGGAAGAAAAAAATCACTGTTGTTCTTCGCTCCGACCTTGGTGCATACGCCCTTAACAATACTCGCCGAGAGAAATGCATTATCATTTCACTTTGTCCAAACATTCAACACGTCTTTCGCACTTCCGTCAAGCGGATCAGCACATCGGTGAATCCATCGGCAGGCGCAGTGGATCGTCCTTTGCCGCCGGGATTTGCGTGAACTCAACCCCGACAGTGTCGTCCCTTTCATAGTAACTGATCCAGCTCACTCTGCCGGTGAGGCGAGAGCAACCGTAGGGG
>WJJU01000543.1 GCA_014729595.1 Chitinivibrionales bacterium | reverse complement strand
GGCTATAGGTACCTTGCGGATAGCTCTCCAGGTACGTTCCATACCCCGCAATGGCCGAACGAAACAGTCGATTTTTAGCGTCGTTGTTTTTGGTATTGGCGGCCATAAAGTAGTAGCATTCAGCTTTTTGGTATGTTGCGATTTCCGTCAGTTGCTCGGAGCGGTCGAGTTCAATAATTCTCCGAAAAACTTCGCGCGCTTTCGTGAACCTGTTGGTCGAAAAGTAGGCGGTCGCCTTGTAATACATGGTATTGGCGGTATAGACATTGTCGGGAAAACGTTCCTCCATTATGTCGGCTACTTCGATTGCCTTTTGGTAGTTTTTGCCGCTTATCAGAGCCCCTACCCATTTCACAAGCGCCCCCCCAAGCAGGGTCGAATCACCACCATCATAGAACGAGTAAACTTTACCGAACCATTCAGCCGCCTTGTCCCACTTTTTGACCGCCGCATATACGTCGCCTATGCCGATCATGGCGATCGCACTGTCCCCTTGCGTTTCGCTTGCATTGACTATGAGCTGGTAGTGCCCGATCGCCGCATCGGGGTCTTTTTTGGCAAGCAGCTTGCCGATTTCGGCTTGAGCGGCGCGAAAGATTGACTTATTTTCCGCTTCCACTTTCTCGAACGCGGCAACGGCCTCTTCCTTTCTCCCCAGCTCTACCAACAGCATGCCGCGCTGGTATGACATATACGAAAACAGCATGTCGTCGGGATATTTCTCAACCAAATCGTTGTAAATTTCCAAAGCATCCTTCTTTTTACCCAGATGCTTCCAGTACGTATCGGCTATTTTAAGCCAAATCCTGCTCGCGACCGAAACCTCTGGATACTGCTCAATATACTCCTTCAGATACGCCGCCGCCTCTTGAGTCCGACCAAGTTCGATCATCCGTGTCCCGATGCCAAGGATTGCCTTGTCGACCATACCTGAATCCGATTCGGCGTATTTATCGGTTATAACCCGGAATTTTTCGATAGCCTTGCGATGTTCATTGCGATCGGCCAATATCGATCCCATCCGGTAATACGCCTGCGGCGCACGCTTGTGTTCGGGATATTTAGCGGCAAATTCTTCGAACCCCTCGTAAGCCTTATCGGGATTACCGCCGCGAAGATACGCGTCGTAGAGCATGACCTGAAGTTGCTGCCTGAGTTCCGGGCTTACTCTTTTGTGGTCGATTAAGACCAGAAGGGTGTCTTGGGCCGCGGAGAATTTATCGAGGGCCGTAAACGCACGCGCCATTCCGATTTTCGCGTTGATGATTTTCATTCGGTCGTCGGTAAGCGACAGGACCTGACGGTAGAGGGCCAAAGCACTGTCGGCCGGCTCGCAGCGGTTGAGAAACACCTCGGCTTTCTCGTACACGGCGCTCGCCCGTTCTTCATCCTCAACCGCATCGTCTATAAGCCCCTGCCAATACTTCAGCTCTCCTTCGCAATTGGTTTCCTCGCCCTGCAGGAACACCTTGCTTGCCTTAACAATATATTCGCGATTCTGAATAGATCGCGCAACCTCGCGAGCGGCCCTTTCGTTGCCGAGTTCCATGTGGCATTCGGCCACTTTGACTCGGGCCTGATCCGCTTGACGGCTCTGCGGCCATTTGTCGATTACTTTCTCGTACTCCTTGACCGCATCCTTAAGGGCCGCGACCTTACCGTCACCCTCCTGCGAGAGCGACAGTTGCCACCGAACCTCTCCGCGTTTAAGTTGGGATACGGGCGCGAGTTCATTGGATTCGGCGTACTGAACGACGAGCGCGAAGAATGTATCGGCGCGTGTATATGTTCCTTGCTCAAAGTAGTGACTTCCCAACTTATGCGCGGCTCCGCCAAAGAAATTGCTTCGTTTATAGTGGTCAACAATGACCCGAAAGGCTTTAAGCGCATCGGCCGTATCACCCCGGCCCATTTGCGATTCGCCGATTAGGTATTGCGCATTGGGCGCTACTTGGGTGCTCGAAAAGCTGTTCAAGATAATTTGATACGCTTCGATCGCTTCCGCATATCGTTCTCGCTCATAGAAGTAGTTGCCGATCTCCAACTGTATTTTGGCCTGTTCCTCGGTATCTTTCGCTTTTGCCAGCGCGGCGTCGAAAGCGCTACGAGCGTCTTCCGGACGTTCGAGCTTGTTGTATGCGTCGGCAAGTGCAATGTAGGTTTGGGGAACAAGATCACTCTGCGGAAACACATTAAAGAACTTGATGTATTCCTTCACCCCCGCCTCGTACGCCTCGAACGCCTTGCGCCGCGCCCGCGCATCGCCCGAATCCGCCGCGGCGAGAATCAGATCACCGTCCTTGACATAGGTATCGGCTATCAACTTTTGTGCATCGTCGAGATTCTCGGATTCCGGGAAAAACTCCAAAATCAACCGAAATTGAGCCCGAGCCGAATCGGTCAAGCCTAACTGTATGTAGCACTCACCAATAAGCCGTACGGCGTCTTCGAGCACATAGCCACTACCTTCCTCATCATCTCTCCCTTCGATGTCCTCCTTGGCCTGCTCCGAGGTATACACCTTGGTCTTTTTCTTCACCCGCCGTTTCGCTTTTGAAGCTTCGTCGATGTTCACATATCGGTCCGGATACAGTTCGGCAACGCGATACTTGGGGAATGATGACGCGATTTCCCGATTTCTTTCGATTTTTTCAAGATAGTCTATCGCACGACGCAAGCTTCCCTCGGCCGCCTCCTTTTGCCCGGCGGTCAATTTCGCCTTACCGTCGGACAGCAGGCTGCCCCCGTTGGATAAAAAGATTTGCTCGGCGTAAATGGTTCGCGGATAGAGTGTCACCAATGAATCGAGGAACCGTATCGACCGGTCCAACTGAAACTGTAGCGAATAGCTCGAACCGATAAGATACAGTGCGGTTTGAACAATATATTCGCTTGCCCAATCCGTTCCTCGTTTGAGATCCTTGCGCAGAAAATCGGAACAAAGGAACCGTTCGAGCGCAACCATGTGAAACCGCTTAAGCAAGCGTTGCCGCTCGGGCGTTAAGTCCTCCGTCACCGTGACCATCCCGTTCTCGCGTCTAAAGATCCCTCGATCCACCGAGTTCTGGAATAGTTCGCTGACTTTTTCATCCTCGTTTACGGCAATATATTCACGGTTCTCGATATAGAACTCTGGGTCATTCGCCATCCGGTTGAGTATTTCCACGATCCGCTCTTTTTGAGCGGAGGACATAGCGTCAGCTTTATCGACGGCCGCAAGCGAATCCTGAAAGCCTTCATCCAGATACTCGGCAATCAATGTCCAAGCCGGAGGCTTATTTTCGCTTTTAACCTGCTCGAGAAATGCATTCCAATCATAAACGTCGCCGACAAAGAACATCGTTGAATCATTGCGGAACTCCTGCACCAACGCGTGAGCACTGTCGCGCGCTTCCTCGAACCGCCCATCCCTTTGCAGTTCCTGAACTTTCCGCAAGCCATCATAGCCGCGAACCGCAATCGCTTCGATATCCACCGTGTGAAACACCACGCGATTGAGAATAGGGATGGAAAGGAAGAGGGCGGTAAGTCCCGCGAATGCTATTTGAATAATAGGCATGTGTTTCCTCTCACTGCCGGATGAGCCCGACGTATCACTATCTTCCGGTCAGAACTTTCGCCCACCAGGGGTTTCTAAAGGTGGACGTGACTGGCGCAAAGCCGCCGTTACCGAACTCATCGACGGTCCTGATCGCGAAAATGTATTTACCGGTCGGCCAACCGGTCGTAGCAATATCCTTCCAGGCAACTCTTCCAATATCGTTGCTATTAATCGTAACATCGAACGGGAAAACCATAGTTCTGAAGCGTAATCCATTCTCATTGGCAAGGTCCGCGGGTTCCAGCGAAGCAACCGCCTCGGTTAATTCTTGATCGCCGAGTTCTGTCATATCATCGGGAACGCGCGCAATCAGCAATTCGATCGTATCCACTTCCGCCCCGCCCCCATCTGAAACCGACCCGCCGTCGACAGCACTTCCACGGTTTAACT
>WJJU01000542.1 GCA_014729595.1 Chitinivibrionales bacterium | reverse complement strand
CGGAATCCTCTTACGGCGATTATGGCGATTATGGAAGCTTTGGGAGGCGAGTTAGGCCAAAGCAACGAGTATGACGAGTATTTGTACCACATGCGCTCCCAGGTAGAGCGCCTTGAGCTACTCATGAAAAACCTTCTTACCCTCGGACGGCCGGTCAAGAAGAGTTCGATGAAACGGATGACCGTTCAAACGCTGGTGGACGGTTCGGTGGATGTGTGGAAGGCCCGACGGGATTCCATCCCCTCACTTCGGGTACGAATCGATCCAACCGTCGCCACCAAAACGATGCTGGTCGATTGCGGTACTATGCAGCAAGTAATCGTAAATTTGCTGGATAATGCCGGTGAGCATGCGACCACTAATGATGATATTGAACTCTATGCCGAAAGTGCCGGAAAACGAAAGGTTAGGATTCGCGTCGTCGATACCGGAGCGGGAATTCCTCCCGAGAACTATTCCCGCGTTTTCGAACCGTTCTACACCACCCGAAAGGCCGGCACCGGACTCGGACTTAGCATCGTGCAACATATTGTGACGTGCCACGGCGGAACAACCAAGCTCTACAACAACGAGCAGGGGCCGGGGCTCACGGCGGAAGTATGCCTTCCATTAACCGGCCAAAACTCCGCATAACCGGCCATAATGCCCTTTGCCGCGCTCAAACCCCCGCCGGAAACATTCCCGCGCTTACCGCCAGGCACATCTGTCCCGCGTAGTAGAATGCAAGACTGATCCGATTATGCTTAAAAGGCCGTCGGAATTTATTCACGGCCAGAATTACGTCGGAAAGGTAGAATAGGCCGGCCCCGATCGTAACGATCCAGGCCTGCGCGGGGGTGAAATAATCGGTACCGAACGTCGCCGTTGCGCGGTGTACCATGAACCCGATCACCACGACATAAGCCAGCACCGGACCTTTCATTGAACCGAGCCCCGGAAAGAGGTAAGCATAAACCACCGCCGAGATCACCACCGCCACCGCCGCTCCCCACAGGTCGGTGGGTGCGTAGCCAATAGGAACCGTGAGAACGATTGCGTAGACCACATGCGCAAGCAGAAACAGCGCCAGCCCGATCGAAAAAGCACGCTTCGCCGGGAACATCAAGGCCATGTCCCCGCCAAACGATAACAGGAGCCCTCCCATGATCCCGGCGGTGTAAGTCGCGATACCCCCGGGCGTAAAGTAACTCAATCCCGCAAGTAACACGACCGAAAGGGAGCATAGAGGCTTTATTCGGTAGATCATCCGCCGGTAACCGGCAAATTCGGCCCGTATCAAGAGAAATACGAGCACCGCCACCACCAACATCGAGAGCGGGTGAAGACCCATTCGGCTGCCCTCACCGTCCTATTCGTGGTCGACTGGAACGGCGCAAATAAATATCAACCGCTCAGTGTCGGAGCTGTTACGATAGCAATGCTTTTCGCCCGGCATGACCAAGCAAAAATCCCCCGCACTCACCGGGTGCTCTTCGCCGGATTCACTCACCAGCGCTCCCCGGCCGGCTATGATATAATTCTCGTGTTCCCACTGATGAGTATGGAACGGCGTATGGCCGCCCGGCGACACGGTGAATACCCGCATCGAAAATGTCGGCGCACCATCGGCACCCGCCACCGGTCTTTGCACCACAACTCCTTCTGCGCCTTCCAATTCGACCGGCGTTGCGGGAACTTTACCAAGGTTGGTAACTTTCACATCCGCTCCTTGAAGATACGGTAAGTACAGGATTGGAAATACCTTATGGTACTACATCCACATGGTACTACATCCACCAACCTTCGAGTGCCCCGAGCATTTCGGGCACTTCAATCCCGTGAAACGGGAACGGTGCCCGAAGAACCCGAAGATCCTCAATCACTAAAAGCGACCATAGGCCACTATAAGCGGTTGGCATGCTGAGGTAGATGTCCGACATGCATAGTCCTCAGCCTTCGATACCAAGAAGCTCCACTTCAAATACCAGCGTTGCGTTTGGCGGTATATCATTGCCGGCGCCACGCTCTCCATAAGCCAGTTCCGGCGGAACATAAAGCTTGTACTTGCTACCTACTTTCATTAATTGGAGGGCTTCCGTCCAGCCGGGAATCACACCCTTCACCGGAAACGTAACCGGCTCGCCGCGATCATACGAACTATCAAACACCTTGCCGTCCAGAAGTTTCCCTTCATAGTGCACTTTTACCTTGTCCGACTCACCGGGGATACTTCCAGCCCCTTCGGTGAGAACCTCATACTGCAAACCACTTTCGGTTGTAGTAACTTCCTCGCGTTCAGCGTTCTCTTCCAGAAATTTTTCCCCCGCGACCTCGTTCTCTTTGCCCTCTTTCCGCCTGGCTTCCTCATGCTCCGCACGCATGGCGGTGAATTGTTCGCTTTTTACCTTTTGCGCCTCTTCTTTCGAGAGCAAAAGCTCTTTATCAGCCATTATGTCTTTGACTCCCTGCGCAAAAGATGCCATATCGATATCGGT
>WJJU01000051.1 GCA_014729595.1 Chitinivibrionales bacterium | reverse complement strand
CTGCAAGCCGGCGGCGGTCTCACGCTTGGAGCAATCGGTCGGTTTGGATTGGAACTCTATCCACTTTACCACTGGATTTTCACCGAAGAGGATCTCAGCCAGTTCCTCACCTTCAATTTAGGCGTGTCGGTGCAACTGCGCTGATAAAGGTGTGCACGACCGATAAGTACACCCCAGCATACGGCGGATGGAGGGGCGGATTCCGCAAAGAGGTGCCGCACCCTCTTTCCGTTTTTATTATACTGTCATTGTTCCTGTTCCCGTCGTTGCCGAAAAATTCGTATGACCTGCATCTAAGAGGCCGTGTCGAAGTCAAGAAGTAACAGCTTCTTCTTTGGCAATGCAGACCCGGACGGCAATGCGGACCGCGGGACGAAGCGTCAAAATGGTGAGTTCCCCCGATAGTCGAATTTGTGCCTGTTTTGGTCCCTCTTGTCCTTTCCGTGCCACATTCAATTGTCGGCGGTCACTTAGAGTGCCTGAATGGCCGGTAGTGACCCGAAGCGACGAGGCCGTGAAAGACGGATTCACAAATACGGCACAACTTAGCATACACGACAATGCGAATTTGCGGTTATGCAAATGCATAAGTTCGGCTTGGAATCCTATCGTGAAACCGACCGGAGTCGGCTGTGCGCCGTCGGGGCTCTCGGCAAGGAGCCGCGACGAAGGCATACTCGGCGTACGTCACGGCGGGAGAACCCGGGCGGAGCCGAAAATGAGAGGCACGGGTGGAATTGAACGCGTGCTCAGAGCGCAATACTATAAGAGTGGCTTTGCTGTGCCAAGTAGCACTAAGTGCCCGGGACAATCCCCACGAGCGCAAAGAGAATCGCTATTACGACGAACTGAATCAGCCAACCTATCAGGCATACCCCTATCGCTCGTCCGGTACTCGTGTAGTCCAGGGCCTGACGAACCGCAATGACCATCGCGACCAACATCCAAATACTTGCCGCGAGCTGGATGATAAGTCCCACGACGGGAATGATACCAAAGATCCGCAAAAGCCCGGGTGAGCTGGAAAAGCCGATAGTCCTGAGCATCTGCCCCTGATCTGCCGACGTCTGGGCTTCGGGCAGAAACTTGGTTCCTACAAAGAACGTGATAAATGCCCATACGTACCAGCCGAGAAGGGCTGCGATTGTACCCAACAGCAGTCCGCCGAATCCACCGGTGGTGAATGTCCCAATACCGGCCGCAATACTCGATAATACCACCACCCCCATTGCCTGGCCAAACGAACTCTCGTCCGCCTCCACTTCTTCATATACTCCCGGCTCCAGCTTGGCTGCGCGGAGCATTCTGTCAATGAATTGGTTGCCGGCGGGAGTATGGTGGTTTGTCGGATAGTCGGTTGCCTGCATTGTATCCTCCTTCAAATTTTGCAGCTATTGCTTTTATCAGTGCCATGTCTCATAATTGGCGAAACCTTATTGTCGACCCTATCCCGTATCACCCTCGTTGCGCGAAATCGCTAAATACAAGTCGTATCTAGTAGTGAAAGATTCGCAACAGGGCGTTGTGTTTCCTGTTTTTTTACAAAGCCGGCTCCAATCACCGAAAGCATCCGCAAATTATTCTATTTCAAATACGGCGTTAACCGTTGCGGTAACCGCGATCGTGCCGCGAGCGAACTCCTCTCCTCCACGCCCGCGAGCCTCCATGGTGAGGGGGCGAATCGGGCCGCTTCCGCCACCAAACTCGTGCTCAATGAGTATAGGTTTGCCGACTTGGCCCTTGAAAGTCGATGCCAAGGCGGCCGCCTTCCGTTTTGCATCATCCGATGCTTTCTTTGCTGCTTCGAGCTTGAGTGAATCTTCTTTGCTGGTGTACAGACCGACGTTCCACACTCGATTCGTTCCCAGAGTTAATGAGCGATCCAGAATTTCATCGAGCTTTCCGATATCGGTAACGGTGACGGTGATGCGACGAGTAACGCGGTATTTGAGTTTGGACGGTGATTCCTCATCTTCCTTGCGTGGCCTCGGTCGTTCCCGCACCGGATGGACCATTAGTTGCGAAGCATTGATATCTCTGCGCCCAACGCCGAGTTCGATAAGGGCGCTTTGAATTTTCATTACCTGTGCATCGACCAACTCTTTCGCCGCCGTAACGGTAGGTTTGGTCTCCGAAACACTCATGGAAATTCTCGCTCGATCCGGCTCGATCAAAATTTCGGCATTACCGGATACCTGTAACGTTGAGCGGTCGCTCACGGGATAATAGCCCTGGGCCGGCACTGAGACAACGAGCCCGTGCCAAGCGAGGCACACTAAGATCGGTAGTGATCTCATAACATCTCCTTTGGAGCACGTTTTTGGATGGCGATTTTACGGCTGTCGAAATAAGAGACTGGTTGAGAAGCCCTCCTTATCCGTAATCGGCCGCGAACGGCGGTAGCTTCGTTGGCTTCGTCGGCCATATTACTTAAAGCGGCGGCGACGGCTACGTAGAGGAGTCATACTCACATACGATTGTGCTGCTCGTGAAGCAATACGCATGCCATTATCTCGCCCACTCGCCGGACAGCGAAATGAAAGAGACCGGGGAGGACAAGGCAAGCCGGTTTTTTTGGGGGGCCGTTGCATTGGATCTATCGGGCAATACCATATACGGAGTGAGTTTTGGGGTGTCGGGGCACGGTGAGAGGAATTTTTTTAAGCACAAAGGCACACAGGATAATATTTTGATAAGAAAAGGACCGGTAATCACGATGTGAGGTATGAGTGAATCGAAATACGCGCCAAGGTAAAGGGTGCCGCGGAAGCTATGGAAAATGGATGGTAGGCGTTGCGGGAGTACGGTGTCTGCTGATGTTGGTTACGGCGATGGGGGGCGGGGTCACGGCACGTGATCGCGCGGTGTCGTCTCGGACGATCGACGAAATTCAGGAACATATCGAGCGGAAGCAACGGGAGCTTGCTCGGGTTGAAGAAACGCTGGAACAGGCGAAAGCCGACAGCGGCGAACTGGCGACCGAGAGCGAGCAAATACGCGCGCATCACGCCAATGCGATTGGCGAAATTGAAACGGCATTGCGTGAACATGCCGCAACGCTTGAGAGCCTTCGCGCGCGAGCGAAAGCGGCCCAAGAAGAAATAAAGGCGAAGGAACAGGAATATCAACAACGTTTTTCGGCTTTCTCGGAAGAGATGGGGCGTGTGCGTGCGCGGAAGAGGGAACTGAAGTCAACTTTGCGGTCAAGGCGGAGTCGGCGGGACTCGTTGTCGTCGGAAGGTGGGGCGGAGGGGCGGGCCGCTCTTACTTCCATGCAAAAGCAACTCACCCAACTGCAACAGGAGACGGAGCGTAAGCGCACCGAGCTTCAGGCGGCCGAGCAAAAGCTTGAAAAGCTTCGCAAAGACTCGGTATCACAAGAAGCGAAGAACAAAGCGGCCTCGGCGGAAATGGCGGTGGAGCGACGTCGGCTTGACAGCTTAGCGTACCTAAACGGGATAGCGCTGGATCGCTTGACACAGGAAAGGAAAAAGGCGGCCACCGACAGCGCGGCCACCGTGGCGCGGCATACAAACCATATCGGGGAGCTGGAGGCGGCAAAGCGCAAGGTTGAAGGGAATATGCAATACATCCGTCGGAAGCTCGATGAGACCGCTCCCGAACGCGACAAGCTCCGACGCAAAGCCGGGGCTGCCGGCGAGCGGCTTGAACGGCGGCGCAATACACTCATTGCGGAGGTCTCGGATGTCGAGTCCAAGCTCGAAAGAAAAAAAAGGCAAAAGGAGATCCTGGAGCAATTAATCGAAAAGCTGCAAATCGACAGCGCTATTGCGGAGGGCCGGAAAGAGCTTGATCGGTTGATCGCCGAGGGGGCGCGCAAAAGAGAGGTCAACAAAAAACAAGGCGAACTTGATCGACTCGTGCGGGAGCAGACACGATATTTGCAGGATGTCGAGCTGGTACAGGTTGACGGAAGACTTCGTGGGATGGGCATTCCTCAGAAGCGAAAACATGTCGAAGCCGGTTTGGCCGATATCAAAAAGGATTTGGATGTGGTCGGCGGACAATTGAGCGAGGCCCGGCGGGAGCTTGAATCGTTCAACCAGTCTCAAGGAAACACGGATAACCCGGCAATGAAGCGCTTGGCGCAGCTCGATAAAGTTGCGGAAAAGATGCAAGGCGAAATCGACAGCCTTTCACGGGGGCGAGATTCGCTGTCACGAGAGGCGGCCGCCGTACGAAAAGCGCGGAACGAATCCGCGAACCGGTGGCGGGACGAAATCGGGCGTATCGAGGCCGAATTGGCGGGCAGGACTCGGGATGCGCGAGAATACGAAGCGCAAAAGGCCAAGCTGCTAAGCGATCGGGCAAGCGGCAGTGCGGGTACCGAAGGCGCCATGCGGGCCATAGTAACCGAAATGAGCCGAACGAAGGCGGCGATCGGCTCGATGCGTTCCGCCATTACCGCTTTGACCAAACAACATCGGGCGCTCGAGAAAGAGACGGCCGCCCGGCGTGCCGAGAACGAAGCGGATCGGGTCAAGAGAAGTCGGGAACTGGCTCGTCTTGACAGCTTGATTAACCGTGACGGCACGCTGGTGAAGACCATGGTTGCGCGGGTTGAAAAGATACAAAGGGACAGCGGCGCCGCCGCGGCGGATTATCGTCAGGCCATAGAGCACGCTCGCGCTCCCCATAAACGGCTTGCCGAACAGATAGCAACGGTAAAGGAAAAAATGGCCGAGTTGGGCGCGGGCAGGGATTCGCTCGAGCGCGAGAAAACAGCGGCGGCCGAAACCTCCGCCGGCCGTATGGCGGGAGTACGAAAACGAATTGACAATGTGAGCCATGAAAGGCGTCTCTTGCAAGCGACGCTTGCTGATTTGGCGCAACGGAAAAGAAATGCAATCGAGAAACTTCGTCGGAACCATACTGCTATTCAACGGCAAATCGCTTCGACCGAACAAGCGATTGCGGCGCATCGCTCCCGAATAGCCAAAGCTCGTGAGGACAGTCTAGCGGCGGAGAATGAACTTAAGCAAGCCGTTGAGGAAGCCGCGGAGCGTATGCGACGGCATGCGAGTGTGGTTGAGAAGGCGGAAGCAAAGCGGTCGACGCTGGAACGCGATTTAGAGACGGCGCGCAATGACAGCCTTACGCTGGAGCGCAAGCATGACCAAGCGATCGTCCCTTTTGGGCGGAAACTGGTGCGTTACGACAGTCTCATTGTCGCCAAAGAACGTGAGTTGGAAAAGCTTCGAACCGAACGAGAAAAAGCACGCCGCGACAGCATCGCCGAACGAGGCAGGCAACAGCGGGAGCGAGTGGCGGCGCACGAGCACATTTCGAAGGTGAAACTCCACATCGATCGGGCAATGAGTCAGCTTGACAGTTTGCACTATCGAAGCGAATCTTTACGGCGGGACAGTGTTGCGCAATTGAACGAAGCTCGGCAGGCACTACGGACCGTGAAAGGCGGCATACGCGCCGAAGCGCAAGCCGTCGGGCAAGCGTCCGCAAAGCTTGCCGAATTGCAGGAGCAATTGAGGCGAACCGAGACCACGATAGCCGCGGCTACCGAAAGCCCGCCCGCCGCGCGACAAACCGATTCCGAGGCCAATGCCGCCGAAGCCGCTCAGCACAGCGCCGCCGCCATTTACACGCTTTTAGGAGACAACAAGGTTTCGCAAGCCGTTGCCGAGTTCAATCGTCAGAAAACATTTCTACAAAAAAATCTCTCGCCGCCCGAGGCTTTCGAGACGCTCAAAGTAACCGTCGAACAGATGAATGGACGGTAAGCATAGTCCCGCGGCCAATTGTTGACCCGGTGACGGAACCGCCACAGCCGCGGGACCTCATTTACGCCGTCGAAGAGGCCGTCGCCGGTCCTGTCGTCGTGGATATCGTTCGCCGCAGGTTGCGGACGAGGAGAAAAGTGCAATTGGACTCTCAGGCCGGACCAATGCTTCCATCAAGGTAGACGTCCTGAACGGCGTTCAGCAGATCGATGCCTTCGGCCATGGGCTTTTGGAATGATTTACGCCCTACGATCATCCCCATACCGCCGGCCCGTTTGTTTATCACGGCCGTCCGAACGGCGTCGGCAAGGTCGTTTTTCCCCGATGACCCTCCGGAGTTCACAAGACCTACGCGGCCCATATAGCAATTAATCACCTGGTATCGCGCCATGTCGATAGGATGGTCCGAAGACAGTTGTTCGTAAACACGCGGGCTTGTACGACCGAAGCCCAATACCCTATAGCCGTCGTTAACTAAGGGCAATTTCTGCTTTATCAGGTCGGCTTCGATCGTGACGCCAAGGTGGTTTCCTTGACCGGTCAGATCGGCCGCGCGCTGGTAGTCTTGCTGATTGGTTTTAAATGCGTTGTTGCGAAGATAGCACCAGAGGACGGTGAACATTCCCAACTCATGCGCATGCTGAAAAGCTTCGGACACCTGCCGGATCTGCTCTCGCGACTCTTGGGAGCCGAAATAGACGGTTGCACCGACGCCGGCCGCGCCCATAGTGAAGGCTTGCTTTACCGAAGCAAATGGAGTTTGGCGGTACATTGCCGGAAAACTAAGAAGCTCATTATGATTGAGCTTGACGATAAATGGAATACGGTGTGCGTACTTACGCGAAACGCCGCCCAAGACCCCCAACGTGGAAGCGACGGCGTTACACTGCGCTTCCAAAGCCAGTCTGACAATGTTTTCGGGGTCGAAATAGATCGGGTTTACGGCAAAAGCGGAAGCCGCCGAATGCTCGACACCTTGGTCGACCGGCAGTATTGATACATAGCCGGTTCCTCCCAAGCGCCCCGAATTAAGCAGTGCTTGAAAATTTCGCATCACCATCGGCGATCGGTCGGTTGCGGACATCACCTTGTCTACATACCGCGGGCTCGGTAGGTGCAACTGTTCGGCGGGTACGGTCGTGCAGCGATGTTCCAGCAGATCGCGGGCTTCTTGACCGAGGAGTGCTTGTACGTCGATAGCCATAGTCTTGTCCTCTCCTGTCGTTTTTTGTTCATTACGCTCTTAATGTGTGTCAAACGCTCTCGGGCGCTTGAATGACGGCACTGGAGAGTTCATCCACTAATTCTAGTTCGTCATTGGTGAGTTCCCATTCGGCGCCTTCCGCATTGGATTCTGCTTGTTCTCGATTCTTGGCGCCGACGAGGACCGAGGTGACGCCCGGTTGCCAAAGCGTCCAGTTGATTGCGAGTTGAGAGAGTGTTTTGCCATGTTTTTTTGCAACGGGGTGAAGTCGGTCCAGCATTCCAAGCGTTTTGCTCCAGATCGGTTCCCGGAAATAGGGGTAAAATTCCGCGCGCCTGTCGCCCTCCTCGAACTCGGGTATTCGTGTGTACTTTCCCGTAAGGATTCCGCCCGCAAGCGTCCCATAGGTAATCAAACCGATTGAGTGGT
>WJJU01000541.1 GCA_014729595.1 Chitinivibrionales bacterium | reverse complement strand
CTCTTCGCGATCGGAATCGCTTCGGGGTCGGGCAGGCTTAATCTTTGAATGCCTTTTGCGCCAAAGTTCGTGGCATCACGAAACGGCAACAAGGTGACCATCCCGTAGAAACGGTGATCGCCTCGCTCAATCCACTTCTGCGCGGATGGGCGGAGTACCATCGTGAGGGACGCAACGTCGGTATGATGAATCGCTTGGATCGCTGGATAGGCAAACGCCTTCGCGGCTACATCCATAAGCGATGGCGGGGGTACAAGCACAACAAACCGACCGAAGAAGATTTCTCGCGAATGGGGCTCATCTCGATGCGCAAAGTACTGCGACCAGGCACGCTTCAGCTATCGCTGTTTCCGGCTCCCCTGTGATGGGGTAAGGCGCGAGACGGCCGGATGCGTGAAAACAACTTGTCCGGTGGTAACGACGGGCTTGGCTCTGATGACAGGGTCATTCTATTCTCTGATCATCATCCGGGTTGTACTTGGTGTGTTAACCCTATCGTTGCAAAAGTTCCTTGGTATTTCTTCTCCTTAATAAAAAAGGAAACGATATGGGAGCATCTTTTGGCGTAATCCTTGCTCCATTTACAAGGGTGTCATATACGGTAATCATCCCGAGCATTTGCCTAAACCCACTCCGCGTCGGCGTGGTTTAGGATGAGGTTTTTAACAACGAGGGGCATCTTTTGTCCCGCTCGAGGTAGTAACGTTACTATCGGATAGAGTAGTACTTTTAGCCCTGGTGGATGGCGGCAATGGTTAAGCAGGATACACAAGAACGTCGTGAGCTTGTCGGACTTCTTAGGGGAACAAACGCCCACATGTCGTTTGAGGAAGTCGTCGATAGATTTGCCGAGGATGCGATTAATGCGAAAGCGCCTCATGTCCCCTATTCCCCTTGGCATCTTGTCGAACACATGCGAATCGCCCAATGGGATATTCTGCGCTTTATCCATGACCCAGATCATGTTTCTCCCGTTTTTCCAGACGGTTACCGTCCTCATCCCAAAGAAAAGGCTACTCTAACTCAATGGCGCGCTTCGGTGCGAGGCTTCCTCACGGACCGCACGGACCTGGAAAACCTTGCACGCGATGAGCGGCTTGATCTACACGCTCCGATACCCCATGCACCAAACTATACCATCTACCGTGAAATCCTTACGGTGTCTAACCATAACTCCTACCATATAGGTGAACTGGCAATGCTGCGCCAAGTGCTTCGTGCCTGGCCATCGGATGCTCCCTATTTAACGGGGCGATGAATTGGAGATAAAAGCAAGGGATTACGTTTGCGGCGCAAATGGCTCCGCGCCGAAATGGCTATTATTTGAAGATATCCTCACGCAGCATTCCGTAGTCATCGAAGGCGACACGCGTGCAGAGGAAAAGATTCAGCCAAGCGCTTAAGCTTGTAGCCGCAAAAATCGAAATCATGATCGCCAGTTGGTACTTTATGGCGGTCATGGGATGTGCGCCGCCAAGTATTTGACCGGTCATCATGCCGGGAAGAGAAACTATGCCCATGGTTGCCATAGTACTGATGGTGGGCGCCAAGGCGGCACTCAAAGCACGTCGAACCCAGGGCTTTCCCGCCTCCGCCGTCGTTGCACCCATGAACAAACTACTCATATACTCTTTACGATTGTTGCGGATACCGCTCAAAAACCGTTCGAGGCTTATTACGTTTCCCCGCATACAATTGCCCAACAGCATCCCCCCGATAGGAATCATATAGCGTGCATCATACAGCGGCCGCGGTGTAATCGCTCCAAACACGAATAGTGTAAGCATCCCGATTGTGCTAAGGAAAATGCCTATGAAGATAAAAGGGAACAACCGCTTTTTATTCAGCGAAGCGGTGGCTAAAACGTTTGCGGTCGCAACGCTGATCATTATCACGAGCCATGCACCATTCACAAAAGGATTATTGAGTTCGAATATGTACCGTAGGTATATGCCGACCAGGAAGAGCTGCACCGACATGCGAATAATCCCGACAACGGTTTTTTTTACTTGCCGGGTTTGGTAAATTGTCATTACCATAATCGGGACGACAAGTATTGTATAAACAAGCGCCAAGTCGGCGAGGTTCATGTCGAGAGTGCTCATACGTGGTTTCCTTTCGTCGAGTGCATATTTTCGATAGTTCCGTCACTAATGGTAATGTGGGTATCAAAATGTCGGCGCCATTGGGGATGATGAGCGACGGCCAAAATCGAAAAATTTGATTCCACAAATAGATCGAGAACGATTTGGTTGCTGTTTTCATCCAAAGCGGAGGTTATTTCATCGACAACAAACACATCTTT
>WJJU01000540.1 GCA_014729595.1 Chitinivibrionales bacterium | reverse complement strand
ATGGGAGCCGATGAAGGTCGCCTTCATCAAAACGGATGGTTGAGCCTGCTTCTGGAGATAACTCCCGAGGAGGCTTTCCCGCGCTATAGAGCTTGGTACGATCGAGCGATTGGAGTCCTTGCCGATCGCCCACTCGATTCCCGATTCGATCATCACTTTGGCGGAACTACATGGTCGCTCATTTTTTACCCCGTCGACGCTCCGGCCAGCCGTCCTTTCCATCAACAACCAATGGTCTACGACTTGTCGTTCAGCAATTTCCTTTTCAGAAATCGGGTCCAAGATGAGAACGATATCATGTTCTCGCTGTGGGGAGACGGATTCACCGCGCGCAATTCGTGGGACTTGGCTGAATGCACCGCAATCAGCCTTATTGCTTTCAACACGCGTTTTTTCGGCGGACCGAGTAAAACCAACGAGCCTGAAAATTTCAGTACGCTGCTGGTAGACGGTAACCCATCGGCAAACAAAAAAGCGACCGGCGACTATTTCGATTTCTGGCACACGACGAGGGGGGGGTACGCGGTTGTTCTGGGAGGCCAAAAATACCATAGCCTCGGTTGCAATAAAGTTTTGCGTCATGCGGTGGTAGAGTACCCGCCGAATGAAAATACGGCTCTAATCTTTGTTGTCGACCGCATTTACCCCACCAGCACCTCCCACGTCTATACCTGGCAACTCAACATTGGAGACAGCGAAGACAACGATTCGGTACTCGTTACAACTGGAATGGAATCACAACGACCAAGCTTTATCCTCGAGGGGCGCAACGACGGATTCGTTAAGGGGTGGGTGCTCCATCCGGCGGATGCAAAGTTTCCCGAAGCGATGACCGAATCAATCGACCCACTGCAAATTACCACTGAAGGAACTTTTGCCGATTTTGTCGTTGCATTGTATGTGGGTCAAGGTGAATTCCCCAGGGCGTCAATTGATGGAGAAGGGTTAACAAGCCGCATTACCGTGGCCGGTCACTCGGCCGGACTTAACGAGTATCCGGGCGTTATCGAGGGGCTCTCTCCGCGCGGAAGCGCCTCACAAACACACGTCGCGGCCTATTCCACCAGGACCAACTACGGTATTCGATACCATTCCGGCCAAAAAGCACTCATCGTTTCGGTCCCTTCGAACCCCGGCATTACCACAATGCGAATAGTAAACAGCGCCGGCCAAACGGTGCTTTTGGAATCGCTGTCCCCACGATCACACCCACGCGCAATTCCGCTCCGTGCGGCTTCAGGCGTATACTTTGCAAAATTTTGTAGAGGAAGTACGAAGCAAACACGGCTGTTTCACGTTCCTTAATCCGCCGTCCACCCACCGTTTTGGCGTCCGAACGGCCACGTGCACAACCGGAACATGCGCCGTAAGGTAGACCATTTCTCGCCGGCTCTCTCTGCGGCATTTATTTTTCTTACCGTCGAGTGCTTCACCTTTCAACTATATTGATGGTCGCGATGAATCCTGCCACTATGCTCACCGTGTCGCGCCTGGGCATCGCCCCGGTGTTCTCCTTCTGTTTTCTTGCAGGTTTTGGACCGGGAAAGGGCCCGGGATGGCTTTGGGGGGCATTTCTATGCCTTGTGTTGATAGAGATATCGGACGCGCTCGATGGTTACGTGGCGCGAAAAAGGTCGGAGGTCACCAATTTCGGCAAGATATTCGACCCGATTTGCGATAGCCTCTCTCGCCAAACGGTGTTCGTTACCTTCGCGATCGCTGGAATTATACCGATCTGGTTGTTCCTGCTGTTTCTGTATCGGGATGGTATCATGTCTTTCATGCGTATTATGTGTGCGGCCGAGGGGACGGTTGTGGCGGCACGAATGACGGGTAAAATCAAAGCGGTACTTCAAGGAATATGCTCATTCGGCGTCGTGGGAGTAGCCCTGGCACATGGATATAATATCGAAGCGGTTCCACGCACCCTTTGGGGACAGCATCCGGGATTTTGGATAATTCTACCGGTGGCCATATTCACCGTCCTTTCGGCAATTGACTACTTTGTGCCCGCTTGGCCGGTGCTGCAACGGCAGATGAAGCCGCACTAGACTCGATAACGCCTAATGCTTCGCTTGGTCGCGAGGGATCGTTAGTGCCCGCAAGAAGGCCGCGGCGAGGAACAAGGAGAACCGATGAGTCCGTGCGGCATTAAGCGTTGCAAAGCAGTCTATCTCGCATCGCATTTGATGGATATTTCGTTGCCGACGGGGGGGGCGCCCCGCACCGGCGCACCAAAGGCCGGGAGAAGGTCTCAGGACAGGCTCATACTACTCATATCGTAGCGCTTCCACCGGATCCATGCTTGAGGCTTTGACGGCGGGGTAAAGACCGAAAAATACGCCCACTCCCGCAATTATGACAAAAACCAGAAGTGCATGCTGCGGCAAAATGGTAGGACTAATCGCCCCGTCGGTCGATTTTTTGATTGCTTCTTTGAAAAACAGAGGTATGCTTCCCAAGCCTATACCTACAAGACCGCCGGTGAAGCTAAGGGTGGTGGTTTCGGCGATGAATTGTACGAATATCTGAAGAGTCTTAGCCCCCAGTGCCTTGCGTACGCCGATCTCGTGAATGCGTTCGGTGATACTCGACAGCATTACATTCATGATGCTCATCCCGCCCACCAACAGTGATATCACCGAAATTATCGACATAAGAAGGCTCATATTTTCGAGCATACTACTGATTTTTTCCACATGTTCCGAGCCCCGATACTCAAAATCTTCGACACCGCGATGCCTGGTTTTGAGTTCACGAGCCACACGCTTTGCCTGCTCCCCAACCGCTTCGGCGTCTTCGAGCGCAAGCCGGATGCTTCCCGGGTCCGGATCTAGTCCGGTGACATACTTCTGCATCGTACGAACAGGAAGCACGACCGTTCTTCGCAGATGCCAGGGATGAAAATCAGGATCTTTGGGCTCATAGATTCCCACAATCTCAAGACTGACCTTGCCGTAAAGCACTTGCCTTCCCACAAGCGGTGTCTTTTTGTCGCCCGATCGCCCGGCCGCTTTTTGATGCTGCTTTGCCAATTCCCAACCGATCAAACATACCCGCCGCCCGTTACTATAATCGGCCTTGGTGAACCAACGCCCGGTTTTGAGCTTTATATCGTCGCGGTCCTCGGCGAATGTGACGGAATCGACGGCATACTGCCTGCTCCTCAGCGTATGACCGGCCACGTGTACCCGGTCGCGCCGGTTAATCGCCCGATACGCCCGGGCAACCTGTGGTGAGTGCTCTTCGAGCCATTCGCCGTCGGACAACCGCAACCCCGGCGATCTGCTCCAGGCGATCTCTTCCCCTTCTTCGGGGTTCCATTTTTGCCATACCCAAATAGAGCCCGCCCATGTCGACAGCTTTTCATCTAAAAACACCCGTATTCCGCCCACCAGCGACAACATGGCAACCAGGGCGGCCACCCCAAGCATGACCCCGATCATCGACAATGCCGAACGCAACTTGTGCGAGCGCATTTCAACGACCGACATCCGAGTCCCGACAAGAAGTGCCCGCACTATGTATCCCAACATCGTTTTCCTCTCTCAGCACGCCAATCCGGTAACCTATCTTTCCGGGCATCCCGCCAAGTGGCGCAACGAAGCAATTCGAGAAAAGGCGCGAGGGCTTATACTCGCTTGCGGGCCCTTTCAAGTCGCGCTTCGGCTCGGCGGAACGGAAGTTACAGCAGCAGGTCGGGGATGTCGGGTTGCCTCGCAGCTCGGGCGCCGCACCTGAGCGGAATCAAAGCCGATGGGCGCGGATCCCGCGGGCGGGAACGGAGTGCAACCCGAAAAAGCGGTATTCCGGATCCACGAAGTATTCCCCGTCATAATCCATTTTCCTTTGCATTCCGGAAATAAGCAACAAGGTTCGCCCCGCGCAAGGGGAAAGATTACCCGGCAGCTTTATCAAACAGTTTTTTCAGTACCGCAGCGCTTCAACCGGCTGCATGGTTGCTGCCCGAAGCGCGGGAAACAGCCCGCTCGACAAACCCGCCGCAACGGTGAAACCAAGCGCCGCGGCGTAGTCACCTATAGTCAAGGCCGGTACGATCGGGAATGTTTCCTTGGGCGCCAGCGTAACGAGGCCGCCCAGGAGCATCCCCGGCGCCCCCCCCACCAGGCAAACAAGCACCGATTCGATCATAAACTGAACAAACAAGTCATGACTCCTGGCCCCCAGGGCCTTGCGAACACCTATCTCGCGAATTCGATCGCCGATTGTTGCGAACATTATATTGGCGATACTTACCCCGCCGACGATAAGCGAAATGGCGGCGATACTCCACAGAATCACCTTCATTCCCCGCGAGGCGGCCTCCATCTCTTTGATTTTATCGTAGCTTGCATCGATTTTAAAATCCTCAACACCCCGGTGATCGATCTTGACCGCGGTATGCAGGTCTCGTTTCGCCCTATCCACATAATCTACGCTCTCAAGGAGCACCGCAACTT